>DMYC01000270.1 GCA_003482695.1 Clostridiales bacterium UBA8960 | reverse complement strand
ATGGTATTTTAGCACGAAAAAAATGACCAGCGCATATATTCTTTAACTTGCTACATGCAGAATTGCATGTGGCTTTTTTTTATATTTAAGTGTAACATTTTTATCATAAGAGTGACTAATTGATAGAAAGGGGGATTTAAGTGAAGCAGATCGAAAAATTATATGAACTGTACAAACAGGACGTTTATTTTTATATACTGTCCTTGACTCACGATCATACCCTTTCCGAGGACTTGCTCTCCGAAACGTTTGTTCAGGCGATTACGGCCATTGAACGCTTTAAGGGACAATCTTCGATCAAGACCTGGCTTTTTTCCATCGCAAGAAATTTGTGGCTTCAACATCTAAGAAAAGAAAAGCCATCTGTTGCCTACAATGACCTGCTTGAGATCTACGTTTCGAACAATATAGAGCGGGATTTCATCACAAAGGAAGCAGCAAGCCGAATTAGTGAGCTGATATCTGAACTGGATGAGCGGACTCAAAAAGTTGTCTACATGAGAGTGGAAGGGTACAGCTACACTGAAATTGCCGCCCAGCTTGGCCTTTCTGAGGGATCCGCCAGAGTGATAGATTTTCGGACAAAAAAGTGGATTAAAACGGTTTTAGAAAAGGAGGAGATGTAGTTGAACATAAATTGTGGTGTTATACTTGATTTAATTCCTCTTGTAAAGGACGGTGTGGCAAGTCACGAAAGCACATTACTCGTGAATGAGCACGTACTGGGCTGTGAAAGCTGTAAAGCTGAGTTTGAAACGTTTAAGAGCATTCAAATGGATGAGCAGCCATTAAGAGATAGAAAGATCATTTTTGACATAAAACGCAGCATTTACATCACGCAAGTCGTCATTTTGACTCTTGGCGCGATATTCGGAATCGCACTTTCCAGTTCTATGGGCATGTTTTACAACTTTATCATCATGCCGGTCATCGGTGGGGTTGCATGTATGTCCTTTAAAGAAAAATGGATTTTTGCACCAGCCATAATACTAATCCTGACGTATTTGTGGCAAACGGTACTTGGCATCGCAGAATATGGCATTAGCGGAACAAGCTTAACAATGGGGCTTTATTATAGTGTGGTTTATGCTGTCCTGGTCGTATTCGGCGCAATAATTGCCATGCTGCTTAGGTTCGCATTTGAGAGAGGTGAAGCGTATGAAAAAAATGAAAAATAGAAAGATTTTTAAAATACTTGCAGGCGTGACGGCATTCTTGCTGATTGGAGGGATGCTCTTTATCACTAATGCTTTTGTGGGTAACCCATTATCGGCTATGATGGCGAACAAAGCCATCAATCAATATGTCAATCAAAATTATGCATTCTTGGATCTCGAACTTGATAAAGCGAATTACGACTTCAAGACTGGGGGATATAGGGTATATGCCAGGTCCAAAACAAGTATGGACACGAGATTCGCCATTTATTATGATGAAGGAAAGGTCACGCGTGACGATTATCAAATTTATGTTGTCGAGAAGTTCAATACACTGGAAAGGCTCACCAGTGAGTATTCGCTGATCGCAAAAAGAATTGTCGCAGAGGCGCTTGGCTACGAGACAAATACGACTTTCGTCATCCAAGGGAAGAATGCATCTGAAAGTTACAGTGACGTACTAACCCTCGATATGAAATTTGACAAAGCAGTGCCCATAAATCCAGAAGTTTCAATCCAGATTGATACTTCTGACTACTCGCTTGAAAATGTTGCAGATGTGTTAATGCGCGCACATGAAGCATTCCTTGCAAATGGTTGTAAGTTCACGAAATATGGCTTCTATGCTTACGGCGACGATGCGAACATCATGGTGATCGGCGTTACACCTGCTGACATTGAAAGTGGAGCGCTGTTGAATTTGCTTAAGACAGCTGAAGCGAACAGTGACAATGGCGCTGATGATGGCATTATTGTTTTTAGAAAAAGCGGGAAGTGATTCAGGTTGAAGAGGTGTGTTTATGAATCGTGAGATAAGTGTTTTTGAGACCATCTATTTGGAGAACTATAGTAAGCTTTATAAATTGGCTTTTAAGATTACAGGCAATATCCATGATTCTGAGGATGTATTGCAAGACGCCTTTATGAATGCCTATGGCGCTTATAGCGGCTTTAAAAATGAAAGCAGTGTGAGTACATGGCTTTATAGGATTACGGTAAATAGTGCCATCAAGTATATCAAACACAGAAAATCATTTCCGGTTGAACGCATGGCCCATGAGAAGGGTGTCTCTGTTACAGATATTTTCGAGAGCTTGAAGGATTATCGCCAAACTGAGGATGAAGTTCTTTATAACGAGATGCGTGAAACGTGTATTCACATGTTTACTGAGTGTCTCCCTGTAAAGCAGCGGTTAACTTTTGTTTTAAGAGTCATCATGAACCTGAATGTGGATGAAACTCCAAGTGTGCTTGAAATTTCAAATGCTGCCGTGAAAACCAATCTCTATCGTGCAAGAGAGAGTATGAAAAAAGCGATGGATGGGAAATGCTCTTTCATTGACCCAAAGTTTCCATGCAAGTGCAAACTATGGGTGAATTATGCGCTCGCAAATGACAAGGCAGACTTAATAAAGGCTATACCGGTTTACAGCCGTGATGAAAATGAAGTTGCGAGGCAGATTTTAGGTGAAATCAATTTTCTCAGGAAGTTGACCATCCTTTATGACAGTGATTATAGAGAAGTATCAGGAGACGTGTTTTTGACAAACATCAAAA
>DMYC01000387.1 GCA_003482695.1 Clostridiales bacterium UBA8960 | reverse complement strand
TATGATTTTCACGATGTCATCTGCATATTTATCAGGTTGAAGTTCCTTATATTTTTCTTTAAACGACTTAGGATGTGTGCCTTTATACCTTACACGTCTTTCGTGTTTAGATTGTTGTCCGTCCATATTGCCCTCCATATTAATCGTAATGGCTTAAACGATTTGTATTATAATATCAAATCGATCATGTAAAAGCAAATCGGCCATCAAATTCAACTCAGTATGGAAAAAAAACGAAATATGTGCTATCCTATTGGTATTATAAAGCAATATTTTATAAGAATGGAGTTGAGAGGATGAGCAATTTTTCTTGCTAAGAAATTTTATAGAGTCGACGCGAACTTCCGTATTGGATGTGTTTTTTGTCGACCTCAGCAAGAAGGATGTTAAGCTCACTTTATCACGATAATGATATTTATAAGCCAGTTTTTGATTGGTTTTTAAAGACGTGAATTTTTGGATGCGAGGCACTTTCTTGCATCCATTTTATTTTTTCAGGAGGTCATTCATGTCACAAATAAAAATCAGTCAATTGACTTTTGCTTATGAAGGTAGCTATGACAATGTTTTTGAAAATGTCTCTTTTCAAATCGATACGAACTGGAAGCTTGGTTTCACTGGACGAAATGGTCGAGGGAAAACCACTTTTTTAAAGCTGTTGATGGGTGAATACCCATATCAAGGAAAAATACATGCCTCGGTCACATTTGATTATTTCCCCTACATTGTCCCAAACAATACTTCTATTACTGAAGAAGTGGTCGCGTCCATTTATCCGAATTATGAATATTGGGCCATCTGCAAAGAACTTTCGCTTCTGGATTTGGACGAGTCCATTCTTCAGCGGTCATTCGAGACGCTCAGTCAAGGTGAAAAAACGAAGGTGCTTCTAGCGATTCTATTTTTAAGGCACAACCATTTCTTGCTCATAGATGAACCAACCAACCACCTAGATTTAGAAGGTCGAGCTTGCGTCGCGAATTATTTGAAAAAGAAGAAGGGGTTTATCTTGGTTTCGCATGATCGATTATTCTTGGATCACATTATCGATCACGTGCTTTCCATCAATAAAACCAATATCGAAATTCAAAAGGGTAATTTTTCGTCGTGGATGAAAAACAAACATTATCAAGATCAGTTCGAGCTTGCTGAAAACGAGAAACTCGTAAAAGACATTAAGCGGTTGGGTGATTCTGCCAAAAGAACGGCGGGTTGGTCAAATCTTATAGAGAAAAGCAAGTTCAACCCTGATGTGATGGATCGAGGATTTGTTGGACACAAAGCAGCGAAGATGATGAAACGTGCAAAAGCAATTGAGCAACGACGGGAGAAAGCGATAGAAGAGAAGCAGAAATTACTCAAGAATATTGAATCGGCTGACCATCTTGAGATAAAGCACGAGGCACATTTTGCAGAAGTGCTGTTGAGTATGGACAATTTATCTTTAAGTTATGGCGATGTCGCTGTGATTAAAGGGTTTAATCTGAAACTCGAACGCGGCTCAAGACTGGCGATAGTCGGTGGGAATGGTTCGGGCAAGTCTAGTCTAGTCAAAGCAATATTGGGGGTGATGGGCACTCAGGTGCAATCGCCAGAAGTTGTAGAAGGTCAAATCAAGGTCGCTAAGGACTTGAAAGTGTCGTACGTCTCGCAAGATACGAGCATGCTTGTAGGCTCGCTGCGTGAGTTTGCCTTAGACAGGGGCATAGACGAGGGGTTACTGAAGTCAATATTGGCGAAGTTGGATTTCAACACGATTCAATTTGAAAAAGAGTTGTCAAACCTTAGTGAAGGCCAAAAGAAGAAAGTCCTTCTTGCGGCGAGCATTTGCGATCGAGCACATCTATACATTTGGGATGAGCCGCTCAATTACGTCGACATTCTGTCCCGTATTCAAATTGAGGATATGATAAAGGCATATGAACCAACCCTAATCTTCATAGAGCATGATCAAGCTTTTATTGAGGATGTCGCCACTGATGTTATAAATGTGTCAGCAAGGTAGCGTATGAGACACTTCGATTCGTAAACAACTTACTCAGCGAAGTCAATGGCATTTCCATCGAGGAACTCAGGGTTGAAAACGGCGAGCTTTATTACAAAGGCACATTGCCATCAGAGATAAAAGGCGTTAAAATCAAATAAAACGAACGTGCAAAACTCGGTTGAGCGATGGCGCTGAAAGGAAATAATAATGATCACAATCATACTTCTAGTCGTAATATATTTGGCGTTTATCAGTCTGGGACTTCCAGACGCACTTTTAGGTGTCGCGTGGCCTCAGATAAGGGCGGAGTGGCGTTTAGGGCTAGACGCAGCAGGTATTATTTCCATCGTGATAACGGGTGGCACCATCGCAAGCAGTTTGCTAAGTGGAAGATTGATAAAGCGTTTTGGCGAGGGCAAAATCACTCTGATGAGTGGACTGATGACCGGCTTTGCACTTTTGGGTTATGGGTTCGCACCATCGTTTTTATGGTTTATCTTGTTGGCTTTGCCGCTTGGATTTGGTGCGGGATCTGTTGATACGGCTCTTAATCATTATGTGGCGACTCATTTTAAGGCGCATCATATGAATTGGCTACACTCCTTTTGGGGTGTTGGTGCAACAGCTGGTCCGATCCTGATGGGCGTTGTTCTGGCGACGACAGGGTCGTGGAGGAATGGTTATTTTGCCGTGGCAGGGATTCAACTTGTTTTGGCGGCGATTATCTTTTTAACGTTGCCTTTGTGGCGATTGCATGATGAGCAAAAAAACAATGGCCCTGAAATGGAAGAGGATCTTATTGAAATAAAGAGCGATGGTAAAAAAGAAAATTTGCTTAAAAGACCCGGAGTCATTTACGCTTTATTGGTTTTTTTGGCTTATTGTTCTGGTGAATATGCGATGGGACTATGGGGGGCAAGTTATTTGGTTCAGGTGCGAGGCGTCGCTTTAGAGTATGCTGCTAACGGGGTTGCAGCGTATTATGGAGGCATTACGCTTGGGCGATTTCTCGCAGGTTTTTTGTCATTTAAACTAAACAACCGCCAGATGATAGGGCTTGGACTGAGCCTTTCTACATGCGGCGGCTTAGCAATGGCGTTTATGCCTGCAAACGGCTTGATTGTACTCGCTTTTATTTTAGTTGGGCTCGGTTTTGCACCGATATTTCCGGCGATGGTGCATGAGACGCCAAAGCGGTTTGGTAAAAAAGCGGCTCAGAGTGTAATCGGTTATCAAATGGCGTCTGCTTATGTGGGAATAGCGGTGTTTCCACCGTTGTTCGGCGTCATTATGAAGTGGCATGGTTTGGGATTGTTCCCGTATTTTATATTGTTGTGTGTTGGTTTTCAAGTCTGGGCGACTATACGGCTGAATCGTATAGAGTGATCAGGGGGTCGGACCC
>DMYC01000030.1 GCA_003482695.1 Clostridiales bacterium UBA8960 | reverse complement strand
CTAACGTGTACTTACTTGCCCCCGTCAAAAAGGTGATGGCAAAAATATATTCATTCCAAACGTAAATCAAAACCATGACGGCTGTCACGATCACCGAAGGTTTCGCTAAAGGGAGCAAAATCAATTTTACGATTTGAAAGCCATTTGCACCATCTATCATTGCCGCTTCCTCAATATCGTAAGGTATCGTATCAAAGTAGCCTTTGAGATTCCAAAGACCAAACACAGCCATTGTTCCCGAATAGATTATGACCAGTCCAAGTCTGGAATCCACCAGTCCAAATGGGCTAAGCAGCTTATAGATGGCAAACATCGATAATATCGATGGAAATGAATAGAGCAACATGAGAAGCTTAAGAATCGCCTTTCTTCCTACAAATTCCTTGCGTGAAAACACATATGCCGCCGGAACAGCAACACTCAACGAAACAGTGACTGAAGCGACAGCAAGTATAATGCTGTTGGTAAACCATAGCAAAATAGGCTCGTCTGTAAACACACTTTTATAATGGTCGAGAGTCAGCGTCTTCGGGATAAACGAAAACGTGCTGCTCACTAAGCTGTTTTGTTCATTTAAGGACACTGAAAATGCGTAAAGTACAGGAATCAAAGTGACAAAGCAGACGGCAACAAAGAATATGTTGAGAATGACCAGTCCGATTTTCTTTTTTAAACGGCTGTTTTTTATCAAGTGTTTTGCCTCCTTTGTCATACTTTTGAATGATCACCCAACTTGACACGTGTTAATAGTGAAAATCCAATGAGGAATATAAAAATCAAAATGGATATGGCTGAGCTGTATCCATAATTGTTGGTGATAAAGGCATTCTCGTAAGCATAGGTTAGAATTGTATGGATATTCGCTCCGGTCTTGCCACCAGCCTGTTGGGTCAGAAGATATATGACATCGAATTGCTTGAATGTCGTAAAAATCGTAATGACAACCGCCGGGCCTATTATCGGTTTAATGGATGGTAGGGTTATATGCCACATCTGATCGAACCAGTTCGCCCCGTCTAGTATCGCACTTTCATAAAAGCTTTTGTCAATGCTTTGAAGCGCGCCATCCATAATCATGATCATGAATGGCAACGCTAGCCAGAGATTGACCACAACGCTGCTTGCAAAAGCACTCACATCGTTGCTCAACCACATGAAGCCTTCAATCCCAAGCCGTGACAGCCATTGATTGAGTAAGCCAAATTGAACGTTGAAAATCCCCGTTTTCCAAAGCAATATGGAAACATACCCCGGCATTGCCCAAGGAAACATCAAAACCGTCTTATACACTTTCCTGAATCTCAACTGCTTAACATTCAAAAACGAAGCCATAAGAAAAGCGATTGAAAGTTGAAGCACCATATTGACCACGGTCCAAACGACAGTGGTTCCCAGCGCCGAGATAAAGCCCGCATCGAAAACGAAGAGCGCTCGACTGTAGTTTCTAAGTCCCACAAAAGAAAACGTAAACCAATTATAGACATTCATATTCGTCAGGGAGATATAGAAGGTGTATAGGATTGGAAACACGATAATCAGTGAGATTAGTAAAAGCGATGGTGCCGACAGTATATAAGGCATGATTTTGGGGTTGATCCTTGAGTTGCGCATGGGATGATTTCTCCTTTATTTCATGTTGCGGATGAGTTCCAATGCTTTTTTCTGAGCCGCCTCCACAGTTTCATCTATCGCTTTGCCGCTCATATTGATTTCCACGAGCATATTTGTCGTGACAGTCCACATGACGTCCATCTCAGGTACATTGGGCATTGGAACAGAATTTTCAGCGGTGGCGCGCATCATCATGACCATATCGTCATTCCTTATGTCTTCCGCTTCATAAGCTTTCTCATTGGCAGGCGCACTACCGCTTGCTAGCGCTATCGCCCGACCGACCTCCGGTGCAATCAATTCGGCTAAAACCGACTTGATTGCATCCGACTTAGAATCAGCCGATACTTTCAACACATGGATTCCTTGAACGCCAGTATAAGGTGCAAGTGGTTTGCCTGTTGCCGGTATGATCGGCATGGGCGAAAGGCCAAGATCAATTCCGGCAGCTCTTAGCGTGGGAACCATCCAAGGACCACCGATCGTCATGTCGGCTTTTCCTTCGCGAAACAGCGTATTGACAGTAGCATATTCACTCTCACCAGGCATGAAAGAAACAAACTGTTTATGATATGCCATAGCTGCTTTCATTTCATCCGAGCCAAGCTTAGGTTCACCTGATGCATCGAGAATCGTCGCATTAAATCCGTGTATCCAGCCAGCTGCATAATAGGCATTACTATGCTGCTCGACAAACCCGAACCGGCCTATACGTTTTGCCTGCGCCATATGCGCCAGCAAAGCGTCGGTATCACGAGGCACTTCTGCTTCACTTACCCATTCTTTGTTGTACATGAACAAAAGCGTTTCAAAATAGAGCGGCAGTTGATAAACCGAGTCTTTATATGTTACTGATTCCACAGTGATTGGCACAAGCGAATCCAACTCGGACTCATCAAGAAAATCTGTGATTTCTGCCAGTATGCCCATTTCAGCATATACACCGATTTTGTCATGGGCAAAGAAATACATGTCTGGTGCAGCGCCCTGATTGTTGCCGACAAGCTTCAGGGCTTCGGTTAAACCGTTTTTCTTTTCGAATTGTACAATGATATCTGGTTCAAGTTTTTTTAGCGCTTCGACCAAAACATCGATTACAGGCTGCTCCTTATCATGCCACACCGTCAGTGTGACTGGTCCTTCCACCGTTTTTGGTGCACAACCAGCCATCATCATTACCACGACGATAAGCATGATTGAAACAAGCCAAACTTTTCGTTTCATATTGCGCCTCCTGTCCAAATGCAAAGCTTACTCGCAGATTGTCACGCATTTATTTTTTCTTTTTCTTATAGACGAACAACCCGCCACCTGCAGCAACTGCACCTGCAAGCAACAACATAGGCATCATGCCATTGTCGTTTTCGGCTTCAGCCGGTGATTCCGCTTCTGTTGCTTCTGTCGTTTCAACAGGTTCAACTTCATCCAGCGGTAGATAATCAAAAACATACGTGTTTTCATCACTGACGACGATCCACACATCTTTACCTGCATCGACACGCATGTCCCCTGTCTGTATTGTACCATCATTTCCATTAATTATGATTGAGTTGATCCAATTTGGTACATCATAGATTAGCCAACCTTCACCACCATCCGTCATCGTTTCACCCGGCCATGCCGCAAACGCATTTGTACCATCCGGATGTGACCAAGCCCAAATATTTATGTTTGACCAATCGGAAGGAACCTTAGCATGAACACGAACGGTTTCAGCAGCAACTGCAGGTGCTTCATAGGCAAATTCACTTGAACCGTCTTCGTTTACGGTTACCCATACAGATTTTGATTCAATCGACATATCCGCCGTCTGAACGGTTCCGTCGTTGCCATTTATGATGATGCTGTTGATCCAACCAGGCGCTTTCGCTGTAAACCATCCATCCGGCTTTTGAACCATCGTTTCTCCTGGCCATGCCGCAAAGGCGTTTGTACCCTCAGGATGCGACCAAGCCCAAAGTCCAACCGTTTCCCATGACTCCGGTACTTTAGCATAAATATCTATCATTGGTACATATTTCGGTAATTCACCAGTTGTCAGCTTTACTTCGCTAATTTCTACTGTATCGCTATCTTGTACAGTAAGCCAGATATCCGTCTCTCCAATTTGATAATCGCTTGTTTGAACACTTCCTTCGTTGGCATTGACGATTACATTGGATGCCCATTTAGGAACATACAGGTAATACCAACCTGGGTTCTCTGAATCCTCAGACATCGCACCGCCCGGCCAAGTATCGAACACACCTTTTCCATCATCGGCCCATGCCCATAAATGAGGTGCTTCCCAATCCTCTGGAACTTCTGCATAAACAATCTTTACTGAATCATCTGCGTAACTCGGCACAGACAGCAGAAGCGTCAAGATCAATAATAAACCCATCAACCTATTTTTACGTTTCATCTTATTCCCCTTTCCGCTTTTACAAGCAATGAATCTTGTTAATTAAATCATAGCATCGCGAAAAGATTAGCGTCAACGCAGATTTACGAAACCGTTTACCTTGCATAAAATGAATTTTCAGATAATTAAACTTACAACAAACGTTCAAATTTCAACACATTTTGAAAATATTTCTCCTCTTAGGATTGTATCGATTTTAGTAATAAGGAAAACGTTTTCTCGTTTCGATATTTTTTACCCTGTTCTGGTGCAATAAAACCATGACAACGACATCTGCAGGACAGTCAGATGACGGAAGGATCTAGGTAAAGAAAAAGACCGCTCCACATCAAAGTGAAACAGTCTCATTTTTATACCAGCACTACAACTTGAAGCACTAAACTAATAAGTCATTGATCTAAAGACCGGCATCAAGAATGTGCCAACAACCAAAAACCAAAGCACTATGCCAACCAACCAGATGATCAACATGGCTTTAAAGTAGTTCGCCTTGCTCGCGTTCGCTCCCCCGCCAAATGCCCACACGAAAACCATTACGATATTCACCAGCGGGATCATGAGGATTAGCATCGTGATAATCCATTCTTTAACCGTTACCACACCTGATTCGGAAGTATTATTGACTTCTCTGAATTCCATTCTATTGCCGTATTCATCTCTTGAACTGTTTTAATCCATTGGGGCCTCCTTGGTCTGTACTTAAATTATGAGTCAATACAACGCTAGAGTCAATTAAGTTGTATGAAAAGTTAAAGACTGCTTCACTTAGTGTGACACAGTCTTCTTGTTATAAATAGTCAATCCTATTTTGCTTATTATACAAAAATCTCCGAACTTCCATAATTTTATTATTCTTATCATCATCTATAACAACATAATAAACATTAAAGTTTCCAACATGAATCCGATAATAGGGATATGGTCTTTCTTTGGTTGTATGATACCTTTCAAACGACTCCGCTACAGGCAATCTCGCTAGAATGACCTTTTCAACAGCATCAATCAAATCGTTCGCCGCTTCAATATTTTTGAGCACTTCAGATATATATGTTACTTTTTCAGATAAATCATCGAAAAAAATCGGTAAATACCTAAGTTGATACGTCGCTTCAGTTTCACTCATTGATTTTTCCCCGAACCTTCTTGAAAACTTCTTCATGACTATAACGTGTCTGATGCTCAGCAGCATACTTGTCAGCAATATCCAGCAACAATTCTGTATTCTCAGTCATTCTAGAATAGGTTTCAATACTCATGACAACCATGGTGCCGTATCCATTTTTAGTTAGATACACCGGTTGTCCTTCCCGCACAACGTTCTCAATTTCATTAAACTTATTTCTTAAATCCGATATTTTGCTAATTTGGATCATCCTTTCCTCCTCCTTCCCACCTAAAAAAAGGCTTAATTCTAGTGTAATTTTATCATAATCTTATCATAATTATATCACATCAAATCTCACCTGTGTTTCACAAAACATGTAAAACGAAAAAAGTTTATAAGAAAAAAACTGTCCACATCAAAGTGAAACAGTCTTTCTAATAGTTTTCATCAAAGCGATTTCGTTCGAACACCGCGAACTTCGAGCGTCGTGACGAACAACAACTTGCTCGCGACAAACTCGAGTTGATTTGCAGTTGTCGTGACATTCTTTTTGACGTAGACGGTGATGCCATCCACTTCATGAATATTGTAATGCTCCGGAACCTCCGGCGCGCGATACCCGACTTCGGGCATCGTTATCGAGCCACATCAGCCACCGCCTGAATGCACAAGCGACACTGTGAGCACATTTGACGCTTTCTTATTCAGGAAAGCCTTTACTGTGTCATTGATGATGATTTGCATAAATACCCTCTACTTTCTTTTGACAGGAATCCAGATTTCACTGCGGTACTTTGGATTGCTTGTGTCCTTGCTTTCATGCCATAGAATCTCCGGTCCTTCGACCGACTCATACCCACTGGATGGGAACCACTCAGAATAGATTCTTCCCCATGTCGCCTGAAGTTATAAGCCGACCTCCTTTCTTGATTAATGATAGCAAACGCTAGCGTTTGAAGCTCGATTAATCCTGTTCAGAAAAAGTCGGCAATTCTCTTCTAATCGTGTCCTTCCATCTTAGCAGCCCTTCGATGGCATTCTCTTCTCCACCTAAATAGATGTCATTGATCGTCATGGACCATTTTCTTGACTTTCTGCTTCGATGCGCACTTGGT
Source organism: Clostridiales bacterium UBA8960 (assembly GCA_003482695.1). Taxonomy (GTDB): domain Bacteria; phylum Bacillota; class Clostridia; order Peptostreptococcales; family Acidaminobacteraceae; genus Fusibacter_C. Next base: position 421 of record DMYC01000030.1, on the reverse strand, counting down.
GTAGGGTTACTGATCTTACCAATCAACTTAACCCTTTCCCTGTTGACCTTTAAAATGTGCGGGGTGTCCCAAGCATTGTCATACGCATCAACAAAAATCCGAATCATCTGCGCATAGCCTTCTTCGGTGTAATTTGAAGGATGCTGAATCATATAGCAAGTGACCAGCCAGAAATGAAGTGCATAGAGTGCTGGATCGTTGTGTTCCCACGCCAGCGGAAACTCGAACTGCCCAAAACACGAGTGACCATCAATTTCACGACAACCGCATTCTGCACAAAATCCATCCACCATAACGGTATGATTATCTACCATTTTATATCCTTTCCCAGCCAGACTCGATATGAGCCTTGCCCTCATCAGTCAAGCTTACCTTAGCCGTCCAGCGGTATGTCTTCGGCCAATGGCTAAAGATTTTTGCT
>DMYC01000139.1 GCA_003482695.1 Clostridiales bacterium UBA8960 | reverse complement strand
TCTCCTGCTCTTGCCGCTTCAATCGATGCATTTAGTGCAAGAAGGTTTGTTTGAACTGAAATGGCTGAGATGGAATCTAGAATCGCTCCAATTTCTATGGTGCGGTCATTTAGCTGCAAAATGACACCTTCAATACTCTCGTTGGCCATTATCGATTCTCCATTGCGTTCACGTAATTCCGTTACAGACTGAATGCCATCATCGTATGCGACACCTGTATTCTTTGCCGATTTGACCATGTCCCCAGTATACCCGTTCAGTCGTTCAAACTTATCGGAAAGCGATTTTGCAATTATAGCGCTCTTTTCTGCATCCTGAGCTTGGTCTTGCGCACCTTTCGCAATATCTTCTATCGTTTTTGCCACTTCATCCGCTGACGCACTTACCTCTTCGCTCGTTGCAGCTAGACTTTGAGAAGACTCCGTCAATTGAGAGGACACATCTTGAACATTTTTCACCAGCTTGCCTAAGTCCAAAAGCGTCGCATCGAAATAATTGCTGAGTACGCCTATTTCATCATTTGACTTGATGCTCGAAAACACGCTGAGTTCGCCTGTTCTTGCCTTCTGCATCGAATCTAATAGACGCTTGATGTTGCTGTTGAACTTTCGCGTGAAGAGGTACACAAATACAAATCCTATACCTATCGCAATTGCAGAAGCGACCACCAATAACAACGTAATCAAATTCACTTCAGACTGCACTTCATCATAATAAAGTGTTGAAACAACCGCCCAGTTGATGTCACTCATTTTATAGATGGACGCATATTTTTTCTTGGTTGCCCCATTCTCTTTATATGAGTATTCAACGCCTGCATCGGCATTCGCCAAAGCGGTTTTTATTTCACTTGTCACAAGTTCCGTGCCGATTTTTGCCTCATCTTGGTGCGCCATGATGATGTTGTTGCCATCGACGATTATCGGATACCCTTTTTCACCTATTTTAATGCCTTTTGTTTGTTCATTCAGTGTGTTAAGCGTAATGTCGGCAGCGATGACACCTACAAAACGATTGGCGCGATCATATACAGGTTGACAAGCCGTAACGACCATCTCACCCACAGTGTCATCAAAATATGGATCCGTCCAAATAAACGTGCCTGCCTCTTTAGCATCGATGTACCAATCTCTTGTTCTCGGATCGTAATCACCCAAATCGTCATCTGGTTTCATCAGCATGCGTTTATCTTCGACACCCATATAGATAAATAAAATGTCAGGATTTGCTTTGACATAAGTGTCCAAAGTTCTAAGCAGTTCACCTTCAATCTCGGATCCCGTCATGATTTCTCTAGTAATCGACTGATCGGCAAGTGCCTTAATGACACTCTCGAAACCGGACAAGTAGTTTTCCACTGACAATCCAATTTGCGCCCCTAGATTGTCTACAGACGCCTTTTGAGAGCCTATAAAAACATCCGCTATTCTAAGTGCCATTCCCGTGCCTACAATAATTTGAGTTATAAGCATCACTGCTAAAAAAATAGACAGTATCGAACGCCTCAAACTTCTTTTGACTTTGATCGTCTCCATGTGTAACCCCTCTCAAAAATAATCATACATTCCCAAGTATAATTACCTAGCCTTAAAACTGGCTTTCATCTTTTTTATAAAAATCGAATTTTGATTCAATGACTTTCAGCTTATGCGTATCAGGTTGATCCATATGTGCCGTTATGTCATCAAAAATGTGGTCCCATGACCATAAAGACTCATTCAAATTCAGATATTCCCTTACAAACTCGGACGTTGACGGTGTAATCGGATGAAGCAACGTCAAAATACACTTAGAAGCGTAAAGTGTATCCGCTATGACTTGAGCTCTCATGTCGTCATCATCTTTATCATCTGCCGCTTTCATATATTTTGACCAGTACTTGCTGACGTTTCTGATTACATCATCTATGGTGTAAATCACTAGATGGAACTCGTGTCGCGCCATATTGTGTTCATAGTCATAAATCGCTTTATGGATCAGGTCTTTCATTTCTTCATTAACCGGTAGTTTTGGGACGACTGAATCAAAATACTTTTGTGAGGTGTAGAAGCACGATCTCAGAATTCTGTTCTAGACATTGGTGAGCAAGTTGCCATCTTTCAGCACCACATCTGGCGCATCTTCTGGACAGCTCGGGTCAAATGGCTTTGGACTGAAACTCACGCTTTTTTTGGATAGTCCCAAACTTAGAAAATGCATTCTAAGCTGGTCTTTCGTATAAAAATTCAAAAGCTCATCTGCCATTGGCGGTTTNNGTTTGATGTCGCTAGAACTGCTCGCCTTAGAATCAAGGAATAGCAAATGGCAATTTGCCACAAGTTCAGGAAAATTGACGTTTTCAAGATTGTCTTTATCTTCAGGATGAATGCCAAGATACGCCATAAGCATACCCATTTCTGCGACGCCGTAGAAATAGATGTTATCTTCTCCAATAAACTGATACACTTTTGCTTCTTTATCAAGCCACCATTTCGTCCATTCGTCACTTGTCCGTCCTAAACTTTTGAGGTGCGTTATTGTGAATGAAATCGGCGCCCAGAGCGATTCTGGCCAAACCCAAAACGTCAAGTCATCAAGACCATCCGTATTAGGCACAGGTACACCCCAAGCGATGTTTCCGGATAATCTAAACGGCACAAGTGTCTTGCCCGTTCTATACCTTACACCCTCAGCATCTAAAATGATTCGTGCTGCATCGTTTACTTCAAGCGTTGGAAATTCATATGTCAAAGATGGCTTCTTGCCATCATCTTGAATTTCATTTGCACCTGTGTCGATGCCCTTTTGGGCCAATTGCTCGTGATCTTTACGTTTCACATAGATGACTGGTGGCTTCAAGAACTCTTCTATCGTATTGGTGACGTTTGCCCTTACTTTTTCTTTTCTCATTTTCGCGACCATATCTTTGAGATGGTCTCTGTAATCATCAAGTATAAAATACCAGTTGTTCACATCTTTGAGTATCGGTTTCACACCCGAAAGCGTACTGATCGGATCGATAAGTTCATCTTGCATGTATTGGTGGCCGAGTGCACACTCATCCGCGTAAGCTTTATCAGATTGGCACCCATCAACTGGACATTTTCCAATGACTTGTCTGCCATTTAAGTATGCATTTTCAACTGGATCAAAAAACTGTGGCGATGACATGATTTTCAGTGTGCCTTGATCGTATAGGGCTTTGAACAATGCCTCAGAAACTTTATCGTGATTCCTGCCACTGTCGCCAAAAGCTGATGCGCCGTAAAGACTAGGTGCCACATCGTATGCTTTCAGAACAGCCGTCTGATGTTCATAATAGCGGAAAACATAGTCTTCCATACTGATGTTTTCACCCGTTTCTTCCATATGTTTCTTATAACTTGCAAGTATAGGTGATCCATAGCAATCTGTTCCTGAAACAAAAATGACATTGTCTTTGCCGATTCTATCTTTCAAAAATCTCGTGAATGTGTCTGCATGAATGAAGACACCTCCAATATGACCAAAATGCAAGGGTTTGTTGCCATAAGGCATACCCGCTGTGATGATCGCTCTTTTCGGAAATTCAGGTCTTGGTCTTTTCGGCGTATACATGATTACCTCCTATATTTTTTTGTATTAAAAAACCCCTATGGTTTTTACCATAGGGGCGATTCTATCGCGGTGCCACCCTAAATTTGCATAAAGCCTCTACGAGTACCAAACGTACTCTCGTTCTATAACGTGAACATGCGTCACAACATCACTTTCGATCCGAAGTGCAGCTCCGAGTCTTGTTTCATGTGAAAAACGACGATTCCCTCTCAGCCCCAGGAACTCTCTGTGCGTGTTTGCCACATTACTCTTCTCTTCATAGCCTTTATTCAAAAAAGTATAATGGTTTTATCCATTTTTGTCAATAGAACGCGTTATTGCGTTAAAATTTGTGGTATTATACATATACAAATATCAATGGAGGTTTTATGCGTATTTTGGCAATTTCTGATACGGAAAGCATTTTCATAAGAGACCATTTCAACCCTGATATCTTTAAAGGGGTGGACTTGATATTATCCGCAGGCGATCTAAAAGCGGACTATCTTTCCTGTATTGTTACTTTAATCAATGTCCCACTTCTCTATGTCCACGGCAATCACGACGCAAGACTTCTTCAGGAACCACCAGAAGGTTGCATCTGTATCGATGACAAAGTGATCGAATACGGTGGTCTAAGAATCGCAGGCCTTGGCGGATGCATGACATACAGTGGCGGTCCCCTTCAGTTTACGGAGCAACAAATGAAAAGACGCATCATTAAAAACACACTCAAATACCGAAAGGGCATCGATTTGCTATTGACGCACTCTCCAGCTTATAAATTGGGCGATGGTCAGGACAGGGCACATGTGGGCTATAAATGTTTCGTCGATTTGCTCGATAAACATTCTCCTAGGCTCATGATTCACGGCCATCAGCATTTATGCTATGGCAACCCGAACCGAGAGATCAACTACAAAAAAACGCGCATCATAAACGCTTATGAATATGTGATTATAGAATGATCCGAATGATCAGGGGGTCCGACCCCCT
>DMYC01000198.1 GCA_003482695.1 Clostridiales bacterium UBA8960 | reverse complement strand
CTGTGAGGAGTTCAATATCGAGCTGTCGCTGTTTGACTTTGACTTTAATGCCCACCGGTGCCGCCCCTTTGATGGAAATACCAAAATAAAGTTCAGAATTCTGCCAATCAATTTGATGGTTCTTGGAAGCCCCTCTCATAAAAATCTTCATATTGCCAAGTTCTTCGTCTTCCAGGATAGGCATATTGAAAAAATAGAATGGCTGTTCCTCAGAGCCTGAATCATTCATCATTTGCTGTCCACTCAAGTTCATTAAATTCTGCTCTGTCGCGGAAACGGTTTTATTTTCAATCTCTTCTTTCATCAGCCTTAGCAAAATTTCTTTAATGTTACTCTGATTCCATTCTTTATAGGTTTCAAACGGATTTTTTTCTATCGATTCAGCGACTTCCATCTCATGATTAAGACCCAGAAATCTCAGTGTTTCAACGACATCTCTTGCCAGTTTGGAGTCCCTATGTGTTTCAAGGTGGTTCTTGATTTGGATATCTATCCGTTCAACGCTTTTTTTTCCGTTTCCAAAAGTGGATTCAAGACGCTCTAGTTTACCCTCTGCAAAAACCTGAACACGTCTTTGGCTTGGACTGAACTTGATGCTTTTCAATAAATCTGTTGCAGACGTCACTATTTTTTGGGCTTTGACCAACTCGCCATTTTTTATCAAGACTAGCGCATGATCCAGCTCGGATGACATGACAAGCAACTTTTTCTCAGTCGGCATATCGGTAAAAAGCGTCACATCGCTTTTTAGAATAATGTGATTGACCTTTTCAACAGCCTTTGTTAAGTCACTCGAAATATCAGCTTTGTTCTCAGGTTTTTGAACATTCTCAAGAAGCGCAACCGTTTCTTTCTTGAACGCCTCAAACGTTTGTTTCGCTTTTATCGTAGCCTCTGTCGTCACTTCAATCATAAATGTTTTGACATTTAGTGTTTCTGAGAGCATTTGGTATACTTCATTTGAATGCTCCATGACTCTGTCAATCGCGTCTTCGATTAGCTTAGTCATGTCATCATCCTGATCTTGACTCTGTTTTTGGTCGGTAGAAACAACTTCGGAATCCATTTGAATGTTGCTTTCCGCTTCATGATAGGCGGCTTTTTCAACCGGCTCAAATGGCTTTTCAGATAAAGGCACACTCACTTGCACAACAGGTTGTGATCTCTTGGGCATTAAAACAGGTTCTTCTGCTAATGTCGCACTCAAAGGAACATTTTGAAGCGCGCGAATCAACTTTGTTAAATCATCTGTTTTGGGTGGGTCTAGACCTAAAGACTCAACCACAATTAAGAGAGCTTCTTTTAGTGGAACACCCTTATCGACGATTTGTGCAATTTCATTTTTAATGGTCTCAGGCAGCTTTAACGCTGCAATGGCTCTTTCTAAGTCTTTGTTCGGAAGTTTTATCGCATTCACTTTTGGACTCTCAACGAGCGCTTTGACATTAGCCACATCATGCGTCAAAGCCTCATGTATGCTGAGCAGTTTATCTTCTGTAGGCTCGATCCCTTTATAAAGTGCGACTTCAAGTGTTTGAAGCTTCTCAGCTTCAGTCCCCTTCGCATTTTTCATAAATGCGTCTACTTGTTTGACTGTATCTGAAGAAGGGGATATTTGATATTTGTCAAAAATGGACTGAACCTCTTTTGGAAGGGTGGTTTCCTTCGCTTTATACTCATCGAGCAATATCTCACTTTTGTTTTTTTCAGTTTGAGATTGAATGTTGCCCGTTTTCTTGTGGTTTAATGATTGTAAGAGTGCTCCGATTTTCATTGATTTCACCTCAAATAGGTTATCGGCAAAATGACAACCATCAATTAGCAAGTCCCAGTTTTTTTTCGTGCAGCGTCGTGACGGTTACTGAAAGCATGACGAAGAGACCACCAATCAATTGTTTGATGCTGATGATTTGTCCCATATAAAAATAGCTGAACACAATCGTGACAATCGGTAAAAAATTGATGAATACAGAAGATTCTGTGACGCCAAGTAAATCCATCGCTTTCGCATAATAGTAAAATCCAAGCACCGAAGCAAATAAACTCAAGAAAATGAGATGCGCAATACCGACAGGTCCAAGCAAATGCCATTGATTTGATTCAAAAGGCATTGCAATAAGGAAGAAGGGCATGCTATAGAAAAATTGATAAAAAATGATCGTCAAATACGAATATCGTTTAAATAGCGGCTTAGATGCCATCGAATAAACGATCCAAGATGCCACTGCACCAATCATCATGACATAGCCAAAGCTTTCGCCAGAGCTGAAAAATTCTCCGATTTTTATATCGACGATGAGCATTACACCTATTATCGATACAATAATTGCTAGTGTGTCCATCGCTTTGACTGGTCTTTTGTAAATCAAGGCTTCAAAAATTAAAGTGAAAATCGGTATGGCTGCAATAATAAGAGCCGCTGGAGAAGCGGAAATATATTTGATGCCCGTATTCTCAAAATAGAAGTAAATGGCGATCCCAATACCTCCAGCCAATATAAACAACAAATGGTCCTTCTTCTCTATTTTAAGCGACGTCCCTGTGCGACGCATCATGATATAAAGAATGCCTGTTGCTATTAAGAAACGTACGGCACCAATCGACATTGGCCCCATGTAATCCAAAAGATACTCCGTACTTACAAATGAAATGCCCCAAGTGATTACGGGTATCAAGACACTCATTAACCCTTTAGTTTTGTTGTTCATTTCGTCCTCCGACACAGCTGATATTTTGAGCCGCTGCAAAACCTGATGAAAATGCCCACTGGAGGTTATATCCACCCGTGTCGCCATCCACATCCATTACTTCACCTATAAAATATAGACCTTTATTTGAGAGGGATTCCATCGTCTTTTTGTTGATGCCATTTGTGTTGACACCGCCAACTGTAACCATTGCTTGATTAAACCCAATTAATTGATCAATCTCCACCGTGTAATTGGTCAGGCGATCCACAATCCATTTCCGCTTGAGCTTCGTGAGTTCTGCTAGTTTTAACGTTCGATCCAACTCTTTTTCTTCAAATAAAACATCTTTCAGCTTTTCAGGTAGAGTCACTTTGTTTATGAAAAAAGAAACGGGTTTGTCACCGTGCTGATTGATTAGGTCGATTAAATCCTTTTCAAGCACTATGGGGTCCGTGTCTACAAAATTTAAACTTAAAAAATCGCCGCTTTCAAAAAAGCGGCTATTGTTGATTACAACAGGGCCACTTAAACCAAAATGCGTAAAAAGAAGTGATCCACAGTAACTTTGACTCGTATGATTTCGTTTCAAAGCGAGTTTTACGTTTTCAAGCGAGACACCTTGAATCGAAACGAAATTTTTAGTTCTTAAAACGACACCCGTAAGGCCAGGCCTTATGTCAGTGACACGCTCACCCAAATGGCTCGCAAAAACATAACCATCCCCTGTTGTCCCTAATGTCCTATAAGACTTGCCACCAGTGGCAATCACCAGATGCTCAGAGTAATAGCTGCCCCTATCTGTGACGACACGATAACCAGCCCCTTCTTTGTCGAGTTGTAAAGCCGCTTCCTCCAGCCTGAACGAGACCCCCTTACACGCCTTTATCAAAGCGTCAACGACATCCGACGCTTTCAAGGATGAAGGAAACACCTTGCCATCCGCCCGTTCAATACTTGGTACGCCAAAATCATCGAAAAAACGCATCACAGATTTATTATCATGCGCAGTCAATGCCGCTTTGACAAACGCTTTTTTATCGCCGTATTTATCCCGAAAAGCACGGATGTATCCACCATGAGTGAAATTGCACTGTCCACTTCCAGAAGCGAGAACCTTCATGCCCAAACGTTTATTTTTTTCTATGACCAGCACTTTTTTGTTTTTTATATGCGCTGCACAATATAAACCCGACGCACCGCCACCAATTATAATCACATCATACATGTTATTTACCTCACACCTTATTATTGTCTTTTTAGAGCCAATAATCAATTTACATTTTAAACATATCATTAAAAAGGTTATAATAATCATATCAATCTGCGAGGTGCCT
>DMYC01000290.1 GCA_003482695.1 Clostridiales bacterium UBA8960 | reverse complement strand
GTCGAAACTCGTCATGTTGATCATTTTAGTCGCATTCGTTAGGCAAAAGACGTTTATTTTGGATTTGGCACTTGTTTATGCTTTGCTCAGTTTTATGGGGGTCATATTTTTCTCAATATACGTTCAAAGAAAGGGGCGTTTTTAATGCTAGATAAAATCAGTATGGTGATTATTATAATAGGGGTCGTATTCGTTTCGATTGGTGTGGTCGGCATTTATCGATTTAAGAATTTCTATTCAAGAGCGCTTGTTGCCTCTAAAGTGGATACGGTAGGCTATATGACTTTGATGATCGGCATTATGCTCAGAAGCGGTGTTAACTTTTTTTCAGCAAAAGTCTTTGTCATCCTGTTAATCACCATGCTCGTCAATCCTTTGATTACACATTCCATCGTTAGATCCGCTTACATCAGTGGTTATAAAATCAGAAAGGACTAATTATGCTTGAGTTTGCTTTGATTCTATTGATCATTACATCCATTTCAGCCATACAGACCAGATACATGCGCCATGCGGTCATCTATTTAGGCCTTTTTTCACTTGCAATCTCTTTTGTGTATTTGATGTTTAATGCACCCGATGTGGCAATTGCTGAAGCGATTATAGGCAGTACAATTTCAACGATATTGTTTATCGTTGTCCTTCAAAAACATAAAATTTTTACGATTTATTATAAGATGAACGAGGATGATACCATAGATGATAACTTGTTGTTGAGCCACAAGCAACTTTTGATTAAGTCTTTTGAAAAATTCTGTAGCAAACAGGAACTCGAAGCTCAAATCATTTACTCCACTGAAGATGTACTGGACATCGCAAAAAATCATCAATATGCGATCATTTTGGAAGAAAGCCCATATGAAGTGATCGTCCATCTACACCCTGACAACTACAAAGTGAATGCACTAAGAACTTTTTTGGAACAGGATCAACATTTAAAAAACAAGTATAAAATGATTTTCATAGAGGATGATGAGATATGAGTCTATTAAGGCGTTCATTAATTGCAATATTTATATTTTTCATTTGTATAACCGTTATGATGCACTCTAATATCATTACGCCGATTAAAGAGATGCCCATCGCAAACTACATTATCGACAATGCATATAGCGAGACTGGAGCGGAAAATGCTGTAACGAGTGTGTATTTATACTATCGTTATTACGATACATTATTCGAGGCGCTTATGCTCATGTTCAGCATAATCGCTGTAATTTACATGTCTGTCCATGGAGGGGATCATTATGATGAGTGACCATTCACAGCTTTTGGAACGCGCAATGGGTATAATTTATCCGATTATCTTGATCTTTGGGGTCTATGTCATTTTAAACGGACACATCTCGCCTGGTGGCGGCTTTCAAGGTGGCGCAATATTAGGTTCTGTATTTATCGCTAAATACTTGGGGGACCCTATACAAATTTTAGATCTTAAAACGGTTCAAACGATTGAAAAGACAGCACTCCTTGTCATTTTACTTTCTGCGACATTTTATGTCACGATGAATCTGTATGCGATCTTCACAGGCACGCTCTATATATTCTTTATCTTATCCAACATTTTGATTGGCATAAAAGTCGCCTGTGGAATGACTGTTATATTTTATCGTTTTGTATTTTATGAATCGAGGTAGGCATGCAAAAATTTATTACAGGTGAAAACGTGAGTATCGTCCTGTTTTTTATAGGTGTATATGGCCTTTGTGCACGGCGCAATATCTTAAAGACGATCATAAGCATGAGCATCATGCAAGCAGCCGCTATACTCTATTTTTTATCGATTTCCCATCACCCACTCAATAGAGCCCCAATTGGGAACGATCTGTCAACTTATGAATTTGTTGCTGATCCCATACCTCAAGCGCTCATGATTACAGCTGTCGTTATTGGCGTCTCAATAACAGCTGTTTGTTTAACGATGTTTGTAACCATGTATCATAAATACGGCACCACAAACTGGAACAAAGTCAAGAAAAAGCGAGGTGAACTTGATTGACTTACATGTTATACATCTATGTTCTCGCACCAATTGTCGTCGGATTAACCCTATACATTCTCAATAAATTCATTTCAAAGTCCGTTGCAATTATTGGACAAGTATTACTAATCGTCGTTGCATTTTATATGGTGAGTCAAGTAAGTGACGGCGTCATCTATTTGCCTTTATTGACGGTGCCTATTCCATATGGGATGGCGCTTGAACTCAATCGCACTTCTGCACTCTTTATTTTGCTCAACAACTCTTTATTCTTCATTCTAATGCTTTTTTCTTATAAAAAAGACTATATGAACCGTCTGTTTTTATTCTTATTCTTGAGTTTACAAGGCTTGATCAATGGCATGTTTCTCTCGACAGATTTGTTTAACCTTTATGTATTAATCGAAGTGGCAACCATCACGATTTCCATATTGATTATGTTTAGACGAGATCGTCAATCCATGTATGATGGCATGCTTTACCTTACAATCAATATGATTGCGATGGCATTTTTTCTATTTGGAATTGGCATCCTTTATAAAATTTTCGGCGTTTTGGATTTCTACTCCATTGAGAAGGGAATCGCATCGCTTGAGAACACAAAGTTGCTGAATTTACCTTTTGCATTCCTTTTGACTGGCATCGGTCTTAAAGCTGCTATTTTACCACTTTTTAGCTGGTTGCCCAAAGCACATGGTACTGCAAGCGCTCCTTCGACTGTCTCTGCGCTGTTGTCCGGCATATTCGTTAAAATTGGGATCTATATGCTCATACGTTTACAAATGATGTTCTCACCTGTAATTGATGTTCAATTTCTGATCTTTATAATTGGTTTTTTAACGGCAATTGCAGGGTTCACTTTCGCAATTGCTCAGCAGGATATCAAGTTGATTCTTGCCTATCACACCGTGTCACAAGTTGGACTGATCTTGATCGGCATAAGTGGCCTTCAGCAAATCAACCAGTTGGGAGGGCTATACCATATTTTAAGTCATGGTATTTTCAAATCGCTGTTCTTCGTCATCGCAGGCATTTTGATCCATCACTACGGCACTCGAAAAATTGCGAGCATAAGTGGCCTTTGGGAAGCGAATAAGCCCCTTTCCATCATTTTACTCATCGCCATCCTGAGCATAACGGGTGCGCCTTATTTTAGCGGTGGGTTTTCTAAGTATTTCATATCGTACGGTTATTCGGAATGGTATTACAAACTGGTGTTTCAGATT
>DMYC01000264.1 GCA_003482695.1 Clostridiales bacterium UBA8960 | reverse complement strand
AAATGATGCCTGAAACAATCATAAAATCATTTGGGTATTTGATATTGGATTTTAGCGTTTGTTTGTGATCATATACATTTTGCTTATACAATGCATTCATCATGATCGCTGTGACAATGACTAAAGTGATCGTTAAAAGTAAAAAACTGCGACGCATACGGCCTCCATATATTTCCATTATATCAAAATGGAAGAAAATGGCAACTCAAATACGTGTGCAGTTTCATTTTAAATTAAAACTTTTTTTAAGCAGATGATCAATCGACAAATCTGGTCCATGAGTTTCAGCGAGCACATCACACATTGATTCAGATAATCTTGGGAGTGGTAGATTTTTAAGTGGCGTCGCATATAGCTCAAGTAGATTTCCCTTCTTCTTGCCTTTGTGGCTGAGCCATAATTTGTATAATTCGGCATTCAGAATCTGGGTAAGTATTTTAAGGCTGTATGGTGAACGTGCGTTTGCTGTTATGAAATACACATCAGCAGATGCATAAAAAGGAAAATCGACAAATGCAAATCGATTCGACATCGCCCTCTGTGGCACGACGATTTTTTCACCCGTAAAAATACGTTCTGAACGAGGCCAAGTCAACATATACCATTCTCTGATGCCATTGACGACTTCCCTTCTTTTAGAAAGTTTTTCTTTATATGGCTGAAGCCATTTAGTTAAAGCTTCATTGACATCGGCGCTGTCTATATACAAAATTTGTCGTTCATAGCTTGATTTAATTTTGTAATGGTCAATATCGCTGTTTTTATAAAAAGGTTTAAGATACTGATGCAGTTCAGGCGGCAGCTTATGAATTTCAGAATTCATATATACAAATTGAGCATCTGCGCCACTTACAATGCCTTGATTAATGTCGTAATACATTCCAAGTGTGCCTAATTGTTCTCGCGATATCGTGGATAAAAGGTGGCGCGTTTTATCAGAAACGATAAAACCCATCGTGCCGTCATCATGATAAATGTCACACATCTCGAATTGTTTTTCAGGTGCCAAGTTGGCACCGTATTTGATGGGCTCGTGATGGTTCTTTTTTTGAAGGACATAGACACATGCATGAAGTTTCTTATCTGGAAAGACACGTTCCTCACCGAAGTCGAGAAACTTTACCATATTAAAATTCTCTTTGATGAATTTTCTCAGTTTTTTAGCGCCATCTGCTGTAAAAAAATAGTTGCTTGAAAGATAGCACAAACTACCATTGCGTTTAACATAGTCATATCCCTTATATATGAAAAAATAGAAAAAATCCATTTTTCCTTCATAATACGATTTGCCAAAATCGGTTTCTTTAACAGGTTTGAACCATGAAAGGTTGTTCTTTTCACCGATGTAAGGTGGATTGCCTATTACAAGGTCAAATGAGGCGAGTAGAATCGGCAAATCATCAAGAAGACTGTTCAGACAATATAAATTGAATTTTAGATTGGCTAAACCAACTTGCTCAGAATAGGCACATAAGGTTTCATTAAGACTCAGTATGGCTTTTGGTTCAACGTCAACTCCAAAAATGTGGCTTTCTAATATCCTTTTTAATTTGGCAATGCTCTTTTCTTTGCTTAATATGAATAGATAATCAATAAATTCAAGGTAAGCAAGTAAAAGTGCACCACTGCCGCACGACAGATCAAGAATCTTCAGCACTGAGAAGTAATCGAATAGTTTTTGAGCCATCAAATCATTTGACGGCAATTCGTTCAAGTAGTTTTGAATATAAACCGTTTCAAAATCGTTAAGTTCAAAGGTTTTATGGCAAGTGCTATTTTCAACATGATTTTTAAGCAACAAGTAGACCATTTTCTTTGCAATCGCAATAGGTGTGTAGACAGTCCCCGTAACGTTCTTATTTTCATGTATGGATGTTTCGTGGCTATACTGTTTTCTCAATAACTCAAATGTTGACAAATGCCCTCCTAGAGTATATCTTCCAAAGTTAATGTCTCACTTTTAACAAAAACGATCTCTTCATTCAATAAAGGCTTCATAAGCGCAAGCATGACTTCGGAATGCTTTTCGTCATTGCAAAGCACATAAAACATGCCGTTGGTAATTTCTATTTCTGCGATAATGGTGTCATCATTCATGACGCGTAAAATAGGCTCATCATCCTCATCCGCATAAACTGGTGACTTGAGTGTCATCAATTGATCGTAAAGTGCATCTTGCGCACATTTAAAGGCATAAGTCGTTTGATATAGCATAAGCGCGTCATCATAGGCATTTTCTTCAGATACGGTGTTGATAATGCCCATCACTTTATAGATCAAGTGCGCATTGTAATCAAAAAAATCATCAAGTGTCGTCAAACCAAATGCTGTAACGTATTGATTGTATTGATCAAGCAAGTATTTTTTAATGCTGTCCTTATATTGCATTTCCATTTCGAACAGGTCGCCAACGATATAATTATGATGTTCGAAATGGACGATTCTTGCACTCACGATTTGGTCATTTCCCAAATTGATATGATCAATCATGTAGTCTTCACCGCTAAAGAGATCTTTTAAAGCTGTTTTCTCATGCTCTTTTCGCACTTCATAAAGGCATCTTTTGGACCTTTTGATAGCGTCCAAATGCGCACTGGATGCTTCTTTTGCGTTAAATAGATTTATAAGCCTCTGTTCAGTATTTGGATCTACATAGTTAAAAATAAACCACTCTGCGAACCCATCTGTATCCGTTTGATCTTCATTTAAAATGAATTTTTTTTCAGCTCGAATCAGGCTCTCATTATATTCAGGTCTAACTGCAAATTCATATAATTTATCATACAAATCTTCTAGTAACTCAATACTCATAGATATTTCTCCTCTTTCCTTGATTTCGAATCTATTATATACTAATTTAGTAATTAATTCAGTATCTTTCATACTACGGAGGTTATAATGACTAAAAAATCATTTATTGACGATGCGTATGTTTCATCGTTTGAAAGTAAAATTATTGCACTTGAAAAAAAGAATGGCAAAAATGCCATTGTACTTGACCATACTTATTTTTATCCTGAAGGCGGCGGACAACCCACTGATAAAGGGCGAATTGACAACCTTTTCATTAATGATGTTCAATTGCATGACGAGAACATATATCATTTTACGGAACAACCTATTGAACAATTGAATGTAGGTCAAGTGGTAAAGTGTGAAATAGACTTCTTTAGACGTCTATCCCTCATGCAACAGCACACAGGCCAGCATATTTTGTCTTCATGTGCAGAAAAATGGTTTGATGCGAACACTGTTGGATTTCATATTGGTGAGGATTATGTCACAGTCGATTTGGATAAAAAGTTAAACATGGTTGATGTGGATCAACTCGAAAAAAAAGCGAATGATGTCGTTTTTATGAATCTCGAGGTGAAAGCGCATTATCCAAGCTCAGATGAACTTTCTGAAATGCCACTTAGAAAACAACCTAAAGTAACTGAAAATATCAGAGTGATCGAAGTGGATGGCGTTGACTTCTCCCCTTGTGGCGGCACACACCTTAGAAAAACCTCTGAAGTTGGCCTCATTAAAATCAAGCGAATTGAAAATTATAAAACAGGTATTCGAATTGAATTTTGTTGTGGTTATTTTGCGCTTGACACCTTCAAAAAACGCAATGACACAGTGAATCAACTCATGCGTTTATTTTCCGTTAAAGACGATGAAATTGTCAGCTTTTGTGAGCAGATGCTTGAAAACCAGAAACAGGATAAAATGGCCATAAGCACACTTAAAGAACAGTTATTCAAATTACAGGTCTCATCTTTGATTCAATCATATGAAGAGGCTGAACTCGAATCTGATATTAAAGTGATTACATTGATCGAAGAAGATTCATCCATGGTCGATTTGAGACTTAAGTCGTCGATGATTGCAGAG
>DMYC01000188.1 GCA_003482695.1 Clostridiales bacterium UBA8960 | reverse complement strand
ATAGGCAATTCGACTCTTATGATTTTGCAAGCGCCTATTATATATGACAATACACCTGATGAACACCGTGTAACGGCATTTAGTATGGCTTTTGTACTTCAAAATTTTGCTTTTGTAATCGGAAGTTTGATACTCGGGCATTTATCTCAATGGGTAACGGGTTTATCGGATGCGGTTTTCGCGAACCGATTGGTTCTAAACGGTGCGACGGCACTTATCTTTGTAGGTGTTTTTATTGCACTTAAATTCGATGGTGAGCAGATGACAGTTCACAAAGGCCATTTACCTGTGTCGGAGACGCTAAACAAGATAAGACTGGGATATAAACAACTTGTTAAAGGCAAGACGCTTTATTATTTGATGCAAGTTTCACTGATTGGCGTCGGTGCAGGGATGATTGTTCCGTTTTTCAGTATGTATTTAAAAGTCACACTTGATATATCAGATGGCATCGTTGGGAACATCATGGCGATCAGTCAGATCGGAACGGTTATTGGAGGGCTAATAGTACCGCCACTTGCTAAAAGAATAGGTAGAGTGAACACCGTTATAGCCTGTCAACTTTTATCCATTCCCTTTCTTATATCGATTTCTTTTCCACAGGGGATCATCATCGTTACAATTTCATTTTTCTTCAGATCTTCCCTTATGAACATGGCGGGACCTGTAATCGGAAACCTGGCTATGGAAATTGTCGATGATGAAGCGAGAACTTACATGAGCAGCATGGTCTCGTTGATCAGTCATTTGTTTAGGGCTTTAGGCATTTATCTCGGCGGTTATCTAATGTTTACTTACAGCTATAATACGCCATACTATTTTACGATAGCATGCTATATTATAGGTACGATTATTCTTTATAATATTTTCAAGCATTCAGACAAAAAAAGTGAACCTCAACAGTGAAGTTGAGGTTCTTTTTTTATAAGATATCGACTATTTCCAGTTGGACCACACCATTAGGTGCAATCGCTTCAACCTTGTTGCCTTTTTTCTTACCCATAAGGACGCTACCAATAGGCGACTCGTTTGATATTTTGTTGTTTAAAGGATCTGCTTCAATTTTTGTTACAATATCTATGATTTCCACATCATTTGTATCCAAAAATTTCACTTTCACTTTTGAATTGATATTAATAATGTTTTTATCTGTAGACTCTTTAACAAGTTCATAACTTTCCAAAATTTCTTTAATTTTCAAAATATCCGTTTCATTATGGGACTGAGCTTCTCTAGCCGCGTGATATTCGGCATTTTCAGATAAATCTCCAAATCCTCGCGCTCTCTTGATCTCTTCAGAAATTTGGTGCCTTTTTTCAATGAGTTCATCATATTCCTGCTGTAATTTTACTAGCGCGGATTCGGTTAACAAAGTTTTCTTCATTTCTGACAACTCCTTATATGATATGGATATGTAACATATACTATACTACCAAAATATTGGGTGTTTGTAAATAAGTAAAACACTCTAAATTAAAGGGTTTAAATTTTATCAAGGACTGTTATAATAATAAAGAAGATTAATTGAAGAGGTGCTTAATGCAAAAACTATTGAATGAAGTCGTTGACAGATATAGACCATTAACCGGATATGGCAAAGTTGCTAACTATATTCCTGAATTAGGTAAGGCGGATCCTAATCTTCTAGGAATATCGGTGTTTGATGTGAACGGAAATTTTTATCAATCGGGTGATTCGAATCACCTGTTTACGATGCAAAGCATATCAAAACCAATCGTTCTTTTACTAGCGCTTATCGACAATGGAGAAGAGCGTGTTTTTGAAAAAGTTGGAAAAGAACCTACTGGTGATCCGTTCAACTCAATCGTGAGACTGGAAACCTTCACAGAGCATAAGCCATTAAATCCTATGATCAATGCAGGCGCAATTTCTGTTTCGCAACTGATAAAGGGAGACAGCCCAGAGGAAAAAGTGGAGCGAATTTTAGCGTTTGTTCGAAAAATCACACATAATAATTCGATAAAAATCAACGAGGCGGTTTACAAATCTGAAGACATAACAGGTCATCGCAATCGTTCTATGGCATATTTTCTTAAAGATTTCGGAAACATCGAGGGAAATGTGGATGATACACTAAAAGTCTATTTTAAACAGTGCTCAATAGAGGTCACGACAAGAGATTTGGCTTATATAGGCGCTTTACTTGCACGAAATGGAAGAGACATCATCACAAACGAAGTCGTGTTTCCAGTGAGGTACAGCCATATTGTCAAATCGTATATGGCAACATGTGGCATGTATGATGGCTCTGGCGAGTTTGCCATCAATGTTGGTGTTCCAGCAAAAAGTGGCGTTGGTGGCGGCATCATGTGTACGGTACTTGGGAAAATGGGCGTTGGTGTTTTTGGACCTTCATTAGACCGAAAAGGAAATAGTTATGCGGGATTAAGGATGCTCGAGACACTTTCAAAAAATTTGGAACTCAGTATTTATTAAGGATGCCTTTATGAAAAAGCGTGCTTTGTTATTTAAACTCTCAGGTTTCATCGTTTGCATCGTGCTCGCACTCGGGCTCTCGTCGTGTAAAGCCAAGCGCGAACATGCAGGTGAACCTGATGCGGTTTTAATGTCCTATCTGCCTAAGGCTCTTGGAAGCTATGAAGGAGATGGGGGTTATTATCATGTCATAAAAACGGTTGAAACCCTTGAAAGCAAAGGCAAATATACCGCTTTGCTACGCGGTGAGGTAAAAGACCTGACGCAAACGCGCCACTATACGGATCATCGTTTTGAGATTGAGTGGGTCGTCGATTCAGAGAAAATCACTCAGAAGACATCTGGGAATCGATTAAACGACTCGATTTTCAAAGAAATCGTGGTACTCAAAACACCGATCGAAATAGGAAATAAATGGACTCACAATGTCGTAGATGCGGATAATAAAAAGATAAAAGTAACAGGTGAAATCATGAGCATCGATGAAGAGACGCATGCGATAGTCGTGAAACATTCGACACCATCGGGCTACTTTGAAGAGCGCACAATCGTTAAAGAACAAGGCGTCACAAGTTTCATCAGGCTGGTAGCGTTTAAGAATGAAAGCTCTTTGACGGGTTATCATATCGTTGAAAATTCATCGTCCAAACCTGAAGAGAATCTTGATCTGGAAGAGCGCATCGTCATACCAAGTCACTTGTTTGCACTCATCCTAGGCTTTAATATGGCATGGGAAAATTATGTGAACGAGGCGGATGATGGCATTTTTGATTTTATCATTTCAGATTCGGAGGCGCAAAATAAAATAACTGCTGTTGACCATACTCAGATCATAGCAGTTGATTTTATTAGTTTTTATCCGTATGAAATGGATTATGACCATAGTGGTGTCAAGATTTATGTCATCGAGTCCTACAAAAGCGATTCAGATGAGCTGATTCAAACCAAAGTGGTTTATCATGTCGTAGAGT
>DMYC01000376.1 GCA_003482695.1 Clostridiales bacterium UBA8960 | reverse complement strand
GCAAGCGGCCACAAGCGTTTTAAGAGGCGATGTGACAATTGGTCTTCATGAAGCGGTCGATGATTTAAAAGCAAAGATGAAATGGCACGACATGTCTTATGGCAAGTTACTTGCAACAAGCAGTGCTGCAGGTGGATTAAAAATGACTGTCCATGGGCTCGTGTATGATATGACAGCCAAAGCGGCTAAAGAAGCGGCACTTGGAGCTGGTGCCAATATTCATATGGTGACGGCTGGTCGACTACGTAGAACAGACGTAAAAAAAATTTTGGAAATAGAGCCAAACATCATTATGATTGCAGGTGGTGTGGATTACGGTGAAATTGAAACAGCGCTTTACAATGCTGAGTTAATCGCTGGACTGGATTTAAAAGTACCTGTACTTTATGCAGGCAATGTTCAAAATCAAGAAGAAATTAAACTCATATTTGACGATGCGGGGAAATTGGATTATCTTTATATAGTAGACAATGTCTATCCCAAAATTGATATGCTCAATGTAGAACCTGCACGTAAAGTGATTCAAGATATATTTGAGGAACACATCATCCACGCACCGGGGATGGAACATATCAAGGAGATGGTTTCTGGTTCGATTATACCGACTCCTGGAGCCGTGATGGAAGCTTCAAAACTTTTAAAAGCCGAAATCGGTGATTTGATGACCGTCGATGTCGGTGGCGCAACGACGGATATTCATTCAGTAACTGAAGGTAGTGAAGAGGTGCTAAGGATTCTAATCAGTCCAGAACCAGTTGCAAAGAGAACCGTTGAAGGCGATTTAGGCGTTTTTGTCAACATGCGAAATATAGTTGGGCTCATAGGTCTAGATCCACTTGCACAACAATTGGGACTCAATGAAGAAGAAATGCTTGATCTTATCGAAAATCATGTGCCAATTCCTAGAACACCGCTTCAAGTAGACTTTGTAGAGAGATTGACGAAAGAAGCGATTTCATTATCTGCTCATAGACACGCCGGTGGGTTTAGAACCCTATTTGGTGGCAGTGGTAAAAAGACCTATGCTGAGGGTAAAGACTTAACGGGCATCAAGTATATCGTAGGGACCGGAGGCGCGTGTACACGACTTCCAAATCGTGTGGAACTGTTACGTGAGATTACGAAGAATATGCTTGGTGACAAACTTTTACCAAGCAGTGAAGTTGAGATTCTGATCGATAACGATTACATTATGGCATCGCTCGGTGTTTTGTCGAAAGAGCATCCAGAATCAGCGCTGATATTGCTTAAAAAATCTTTGAATTTAATATAGGAGGATTCTGATGTTTCCAAGAATTGTAGTGGATATGAAAAAACTTCATGAAAATGCAGAGCGCCTTGTGAATATGTCCAAAGCGCAAGGAATCAATATGTATGTTGTGACAAAAGTGCATTCTGCCGATTTGAGACTTGCACAAGTCTGTTTGGATGCTGGCGTTTATGGGCTTGCGGATTCGAGAATTCAAAATTTGGAAAAGTTGAGTGTCCTTGGCGGTGAGAAAGTGCTCTTAAGATTGCCGATGCATTCAGAAGTGGATAAAGTCGTGAAGTTTGCGGATATCAGTTTCAACTCTGAACTATCAACAATCGGAAAACTGAACGATGCCGCTAAGAAAATTGGCGTAAAGCATAAAATATTGGTGATGTTCGACTTAGGCGATTTACGCGAAGGTTTTTTGCCGGAGGAAGTTGATGTCGTCATACCTGAAATATTAAAGTATGAGAATATCATCATAGAAGGCATAGGCGTCAACTTAACTTGTTATGGCGGTGTTATTCCATCGGAAGAGAACTTAGGTGAGTTGACCAGACTTGCTAAGCATATTGAAAGCACATATGGCATTAAACTCAATATCGTATCGGGCGGCAACTCAAGCAGCTTGTATTTACTCGAAAAGGGCGAACTTCCAAAGGGCATCAACAACTTAAGGGTTGGAGAAGGCATTGTACTTGGTAGAGAAGCGGCTTATGGGGAACTTATGAAAGATATGCATGATGATGCGTTCATACTTGAGGCGGAAATTATTGAATACAAGACGAAGGAATCGATGCCGAAAGGACAAATTGGCATGGATGCATTTGGCAATAAGCCTTCATTTGTAGACAAAGGCATTATGAAACGAGGCATCGTCGCGATTGGTCGCCAAGATGTGGAACATACCGCACTGTTTCCTCTTGATCCTAGAATTGAGATTATCGGCGCTTCCAGCGATCATATGCTTCTTGATTTCACAGCAGTTCAAGAGGATTATAAAGTGGGCGATGTCATCAAATTTAAAATGGAGTATAGTGCAATGCTAAAACTCTTTACATCAGAATTCGTAGATCGCATTTCTTTAGGATAACGATTTAAAAAGCGGGCTTTAAGATTAGCCCGCTTTTATTTGTTATTGTATAATAATGGGTGATATTAGGAAAAAGTTGGGTATAATCGCAAAAAGAAGATTATAAAAGAGGGTGTCATGAAAAAATTATTGTTTATCGATGATGAAAACCACATTCTTAAAGCGTTGTCGCGTACGTTTAGGAATCTTGAATTCAAATGTTTTTATGCAAGCAACATAAAAGATGCAATTGCCGTGTTTATCGAGGAAGACCACTTAGATATGATCATCACGGATATAAAAATGCCGTACTTTGATGGTGTCAGGGTTTTAAAACTGTTCAAAGAAGCCTCGCCTGAGACGATTCGAGTGGCAATTACTGGATATGCCTCTGCATCAACCATCACCGAAGCCGTCAGTAAAAATTTAGCGAAACAGTATTTTTATAAACCTTGGAGCAATGAAGAGTTGCTTGAGGGCATTCGTAAGATGTTTATGCTGGAGGACAAGCTTAAGTCGTTTCATCTTTTCAACATCATTCAGCAGTTTGAGAGCATAAAAACACTGCCGAAACTTTATTATGAGTTGAACTTGTACATACAAAGAGACAAAAGCATCGAAGATATCACAGGCATTATAGAAAGGGATCCAGCGATTACATCTAATGTGTTGAGGCTTGCGAACTCTGCTTTTTACGCGGCTAAAACGGGTAACATACAGCAGGCGATTATGTTCATAGGGCTAAATAACCTCAAACAAATCGTACTCTCTTATGAAGTGGCACAAATGAACAGCAAGATGGTTGGAAAGTGCGAAAGTCTATGGGCACATGCAAACCGAACCAATCTGATCTTTCAGGATTTGTATACAAAGATCACGAAAACCAAAGTCCCACCGATTTTAAGCTCTGCAGGTATCGTACATGATATAGGAAAAATCATTATGCTTCAGATTTTCGGAGAAAGGTACTATGAAGAAATACTTATGCAGGCTTATAATGATGACGTGTTGTTAGCAACAGAGCGCGAAAATTTTGGCATCGACCATTCGATGCTCGGAGGCTATTTCTTAAATTGGTGGGCATTCCCTGTGGACATTATCGAAGTGACATTGTTCCATCATACGCCAACGGATG
>DMYC01000266.1 GCA_003482695.1 Clostridiales bacterium UBA8960 | reverse complement strand
GAAACATTGCACGAAGTCACTCAAATCGGAAAAGAGTGCCATCATGGCTGTGCCATCAAAGTGCAAGTTGGCCAGTGTATTATGCCGAAAGAAGGCATTTTCACTAGGGTTTTAGTTGGCGGAACCATAAACACAGGCGACGAAATCAGCGTCGTATAACCAAAACAGCACCAAAATCCGAGTCATGTTTCTAAGGCGTGTTGCTATGAAACTTGACCAATGGGTAATGGGGAAACCTAATTGCCTCCCTTTTGGAAAGGATTTGGAATACATCATTAACTAAAAGGAGGAAGGTTATGTACGGTTATCAAGGTAAGATTTTGAGAATTGATTTAACAAATGGCACAAGCAAAGTTGAAGCACTCGACATCGATCTCGCTAAGAAGTTTGTCGGTGGAAGAGGGCTCGGAACAAAATTCTTCTTTGACGAAGTCTCTGCTACTGTAGATGCACTTAGTCCGGAGAATAAGTTGATCGTCGCAACAGGACCACTTACTGGTACACCAACACCAACAGGCGGCCGTTACATGGTGGTTACGAAATCGCCGTTAACAGGTACGATTGCATCGTCTAACTCAGGCGGTTACTGGGGCGCTGAACTCAAATTTGCAGGTTATGATTTAATCATCGTCGAAGGCAAATCTGAAAAACCGGTTTATGTCATGATAGAAGATGATACTGTCGAAATCAGAGATGCAGCGCATGTCTGGGGTAAAGTGACTTCTGAAGTGACAAGTTTGCTTGAAAAAGAAGTACCTGAAAAATCAAGAGTGCTTACGATTGGCCCAGCTGGTGAAAACCTTTCCTATATGGCAGCCATTATGAATGACGTATCAAGAGCTGCAGGTCGTTCAGGTGTTGGCGCTGTTATGGGATCTAAAAATTTAAAGGCCATTACCGTTAGAGGCACTAAAAAAGTTGGTCTATTCGATGATGAAGCACTTAAACTTGTTGTGAAGGACTGTACAGCTAAGATCAGAGAAAACGGCGTTACAGGTCAAGGTCTTCCTGCATATGGTACAGCGGTGCTCGTAAACATCATCAACGAAAATGGCGTATTCCCGACAAACAACTTCCAGTTATCCCAGTTCAGTGATGCTGAAGACACAAGTGGTGAGTTGCTCGCCGAGAAGTATATGGTTAAGAAAGACCCTTGTTACCGTTGTCCAATCGCTTGTGGAAGATACTGTAAAGTTGACGACATCGAAGGCGGAGGTCCTGAGTATGAAACAATATGGGCATTTGGTGGCGACTGTGGCGTTTCTGATATGGGATCGATCATCAAAGCAAATTATTGGTGTAATGAAATGGGTCTTGATACGATTTCTGCTGGTGCGACGATTGCGGCTGCAATGGAGCTATACCAAAAGGGATATATCAAAGATGAAGAATTGGATGGTGCTTCACTTGAATTTGGCAACAATGACGCTGTAGTGGAGTGGACAAAGAGAATGGGACTCAGAACAGGGTTTGCAGACAAAATGAGCAATGGCTCTTATAGACTTTGCGACGCTTATGGCGTTCCTGAACTTTCAATGTCTGTCAAGAAACAAGAATTGCCTGCTTACGATCCTAGAGGCATCCAAGGGCAAGGGCTTCAATACGCAACTTCAAACAGGGGCGGTTGCCATGTTAGAGGTTATTTGATCTCTCCTGAAATTTTAGGACTCCCTGAAAAACTCGATCGTTTGGCGATAGATGGCAAAGCGACTTGGGCTAAGATATTCCAAGATTTAACAGCCTATATCGATTCAACGGGCTTATGTCTTTTTACGTCTTTTGCTATGGGCGCAACAGAATATGCTGACATGGTCAATGCCGTTACAGGTACGACACTTGATGCAAATGGCGTTTTAGAAGCGGGCGAACGAATCTGGAACCTTGAGAGAATATTCAATCTCAATGCTGGTATTGATCCATCTCAAGACACATTGCCAAAACGACTTCTAAATGAGCCAATCAAAGAAGGCCCTTCGAAAGGTTATGTTACACGCCTTGACGAACTACTTCCTGAGTATTATTCAATTAGAGGATGGAAAGACGGCATTCCAATTGATGAAAGAAAGACGCAGTTAGGTTTATAAATGCCATTTGAAAAACTATACCTCGAACTGACAGATGCATGTAATCTGAACTGTGAAATGTGTTATCGACGCACTTGGTCGAACCCAGGAGGGCACATGCATAAAGAGGTGCTGGAAGTGGTTCTGGAAGAAATCAGACAAAATCAATCAGTAAAAGAGATTGTTTTAGGTGGCATAGGAGAACCGACTATGCATCCTGACTTCAAATCACTTTTGCCTAAGCTTGGTCCATTGGAAGTCACTTTGACTTCCAATGGCACTTCAATTGATGATGAGATGGCGGAACTTCTAGTCTTGCACACTCATAAACTGGTGGTTTCAGTCGATGGTTCACAGTTGATCTATGATCGCATAAGAGGGTTTGAATATGACCGGTTGATTCAAAACATTCAAATACTCAATCATGCAAAATTAAGGCTGAAACGAAACACACCGCAGCTTATGATTCAAATGGTCATTTCAGAGGATAATAAAAATGAAGTACAGGCCGTTATAAAAGCTGCCTCTGAAATGAATGCATCAACCCTGATTTTGTCTAACTTACTGCCTATGACGATGGAAGATGCAGATCGAATCTTATATACACAAAACGATCATTCTGCCATGCGCGATTTTTATAAGAGTTTGAGACCCCTTGCTTTGAGACATGGGCTTGAACTTAAGCTGACAGAATCAAAAC
>DMYC01000019.1:2412-3803 GCA_003482695.1 Clostridiales bacterium UBA8960 | reverse complement strand
CCTTGCAGAGATGCTCACCTGTCTTTTATTACGCAAGTATCTGATATTGTTTTTGAAACATTGGAAGATGGAGTTGAATATTTAAAATCATTTAGAACATGAGTATAGAAGAAATTAAAGAAAAAATAAGATTGTTGGAGTTAGATTGGAAAAAAGAAACAAATAATGACAAGTTAACTTATTTAAATGGTCAACTAAGTGCTTGGCACGAAATGTTAAGAAACTGTGAAAAACAAAAAGAAAAAAAATGATGGAAAATAAAAAAATAATATGCTGGTGGAGTGGTGGAATTACATCTGCCGTAGCCTGTAAAACTGCATTGGATTTATTCAAGGATAAAAACGATGTGAGAATAGTAATGATTGATACTTGGAATGAAGATGATGACACTTACCGTTTCTTTGCTGATTGTGAAAAATGGTATGGACAAGAAATTGAAATGATAACTTGCATAGGTAAGGATTATACTTCGATACAAGATGTGTGGCTTAAACACAAATCATTAAATGTGGCTACTGGCGCAATTTGCTCAACTAAATTAAAAAGAAGGGCTCGTGAGATATTTCAAGAGGAAAACGAATACGATTATCAAGTATTTGGTTTTGAATTTGATAAAAAGGAGTGTAATAGAGCTTTAGGATTGTACAAGAACCATCCAAAAGCTAAAGGTATTTACCCTTTGCTGATGATGGCTTATGACAAAGATGATTGTTTAAAAATTATTCAGGATGATGGAATTGAAATACCGAGAATGTATCGCTTAGGCTTTAGAAACAACAACTGTTTTAAAACTGGATGTGTTCAAGGTGGTATTGGCTACTGGCAAAAAATGGAGCGTGATTTTCCTGAAAAGTTTGAAGCAATGGCAGAAATGGAACACAAACTAACTGCTTTGCGTGGTGAACCTGTAACAATGCTGAAAGACCAAAGCAATGAAGCAAAGAAGGTTGTAGAAGAAACTGGTGTAAAATGGAAACAATTTATATTTCTTAAAAAGCATCCTGAATATCCTGAATTAAAATGTTTGAAAGATATGAAACCACAAGAAGTAAAGCCTTTATTTGAATGTAACGGATTTTGCGGAACAAATGATTTGAACCCAAGAGTAGAAACTGAAAATGAAATTAACTTTGACACACGAGATATAGATGAAAAACTATGAAATTATATAACTACCAAAAGAAAACGATCGAGTTCTGCAAAACGACTGATAAAGTAATACTCTCAATATCAATGGGTTTGGGAAAAACCGCAGCCGTATTACATTACATCGATGAGGCAAAACCTAAATCCCTTCTTATCGTGGCACCTAAATTTGTGGCGTTGAACGTCTGGAGGCAGGAAAGTTCTAAATGGGGATTGACCGACCTGGCAGAGAAGCTGACCATCGT
>DMYC01000019.1:0-2362 GCA_003482695.1 Clostridiales bacterium UBA8960 | reverse complement strand
ATGGAGGTTGATCTGCTGGTGATGGATGAGTTGACGAGCTTCAAGAACCACGAATCGCAACGGAGTGATGCCATCTACTCCATCAAGGCAAAGCAGAGGATCGCACTGACTGGAACGCTGATCACAAATAGCGCAGTTGACTTGTACGGTCAGTTTTTGGCTGTCGGGTATGGTAACGACCGACCGAAGCGGGAGCGCAATCAGATGTTCTACAGGTGGCGTGGTAGGAACTTTGTTGACCTGTTGGCGGGGGCAGGGTTACAGTTCCACAAATGTAAGCTGATAACCCCTATGGATGAGCTGATTGCAAAGGTGCGACCATCTATTTTTACGCTGGATTCAAAGGACTGGTTGGAGATTCCGGCGGTGGAGTACATCACGCACACGGTTACGCTGTCAAGTGTGGAGATGACGGAGTACATGAGGCTTAACACGATGCTGTCGGTGCAGTTGGGTGATGAGGTGGTTGCTTTCAGCGAGAATCAGAAGTTTGCCAAGTTGCAGACGTTGTGCAATGGTTTTGTTTATGTCGATGATGTGAGGAGCGGACTTCGTGAGGTCAAGAGATCGGACTACTCAACTAAGCTGGATGAGGTGGTGGAGTTTGTATCACGTGCCGTGAGCGAGGGGGAGCAGGTGTTGTTGTTTTATGCTTTCATCGAGGAGCGTGAATGGATTTTAGAGAAGCTGAAGAAGGAGCGGATCACCATTTCGGGAACACATGATAAAGATTTCTTGAGTAAATGGAATGAAAGAGATGTTGATGTATTACTGCTAAATGCGCAGTCGGCGGGACATGGCTTGTCGCTCCACAATTCAGGATGTAGGTTAATGGTGTGGTCATCTTTACCATTTGATAGCGAGTTATTCCTGCAAGCCAACGCAAGGCTTATGAGGCAAGGGCAGAAGCGAGGGGTTCAGATACATTCATTCGTTGCGGGTGGCACGGTCGAGCCGAAAAAATACACATCGCTTGTCAAAAAACAAGAGTTGCTGCAAGAGTTTATTGATATTACCAAGTGATTTGTGACCAAAGTATGCACGTAATGCGAGAAAAAAGTGTTGTTTCTGTTAAGAATGTTTAAATTACTCACTTTTGCACGAAAATAGTTGTATATTATTTTTGTATATAAAATAGTATTTGTATATTTGTAATACTAAAAAGAACGGAAACAATAACAACTAAAAACAAGAGCGATGAAAACAAAAATTGAATTAAAACGAACAAACGGAGATGTTATTTTTTCGTACGAATGCGAAGATAACAGTGTTGCAAAAACAATTGATGCGCTGCGAACATCTGGTGCAGAATTTGATTTGAGGTATGCCGATTTGAGTGATGCCGATTTGAGTGATGCCGATTTGAGTGATGCCGATTTGCGAAATGCCAATTTGCGAAATGCCAATTTGCGAGATTCCAATTTGAGGAATGCCGATTTGCGAAATGCCGATTTACGGAATGCCAATTTTCGAGATTCCAATTTGCGAGATTCCAATTTGCGAGATTCCAATTTGAGTGGTGCCGATTTGCAAAATGCCAATTTGCGAGATTCCAATTTGAGGAATGCCAATTTACGGAATGTCGATTTGAGTAACGTCGATTTGAGTAACGCCGAGTTGATGTATGCCGATTTGAGTGATGCCGATTTACATAACATTGATGTGTGCGTAACGACGGCATTTCTTCTGCCTCAATGTCCATCTGAGGGGTCATTTGTGGCATGGAAGAAAGCAGGGAACATGATAGTTAAGCTACTCGTAACAGAGGATGCAAGGAGAAGCTCAGCAACAACGCTGAAATGCAGGTGCTCAAAGGCGAGAGTATTGCGAATCGAGAATATTGATGGCTGTGAATCCAAGTTACAAGAGGTTGCATCGTCGTACGATGAAAATTTCGTGTATCGTGTTGGAGAAACAGTAGAGGTTGAGAATTTTGATGATGACCGATGGAATGAGTGCAGTAGTGGAATTCACTTTTTCATAGCAAGGGAGATGGCAGTTAAATATTAAAAACAAGAGTTATGAAAACAGCAGAGGAAAAAGCAGAAAGGCAGGCAAATCTTATGATCGCAGTGGCGGTAATCACAGGTGTTTACTTTGTCGTGTGGACTTTAATAGGGTTGATGTTATGAAACTAATAGAAATACCGGAAATCGATGAGACCGGCACGTATTATATCCTTACGGATGAGATTGAACCGGAGACGGGCGACAACGTGGAGGCGGAATTTTTCGTAGATATTGCTTCGAACTGGCACACTGATTATTATGACGATATGCCACCTGAAAGCAGGATGGTCAGTTTTTTTGCATCGGTGCGATGCCAAGACAATACACTTTCGCACGACGAGCAGATAGAGTTG
>DMYC01000029.1:1458-4114 GCA_003482695.1 Clostridiales bacterium UBA8960 | reverse complement strand
TCGATGTATTACTACATCTTTTTTTGAAATGTTTTCACATTTCCGTTATCACTTTTCTATTTTCATAGAATTGCGGTTTTTGGTTTTTTTCATTTGCGCTATTCAATTTTCAAGGTCCTGTTTTGTGTCTTGGAAATCCGCAATGTCTTGCGGCGACTCTCTTATATTATCACCGTTTGTTTTCGATGTCAACATGTTTCTAAGAGATTTTTTCATATTTTCTTAACACGTTTTTTACAATTCACTCGAAAAATATGGTTCAACCTCTCAAGTGCTTGTTTATAATACCAAATAATAAAATTCAAGTCAACAACAAAATAAAAGAAAGATTTTTCAGTTTTTTTGATTAGTCGTTACTGAATTTTTCTCTACTATATATAGACATTTATTCGCCATATATTAATAAATCGTCGAACTCTAAGGATTCCCTTTATATAAAGCTACATTTGTGTTAATTTATGATTAGGGTCACGAAATAAAAGGAGGCACCATGAACTATATCAACCTTAAGCGTACATTCGATCACTTGCCCAAACTTTTGTTAGGGTTCATCATAATTGCGATTGGCACCAACCTAACATTATATGCGAACCTCGGTTTGAATCCTTGGGGTACATTTCATCAAGGTGTTTCTCATATAACCGGATTAACATTTGGCGTCGTATCACAATTAACGGGCATTCTTATCATCATATTATCCTTAACCATCAAAATTTACCCTGGTATCGGCACGCTATTCAACATGTATTTTATAGGTGTGCTGATTGATTTGTTCGATCGCATGAATTTTATTCCACAAACAAGCAATCTTGGCGTTAGGTTTATATACTTAATCTTAGGAACATTGCTACTCAATTACGGCATCTATGTTTACATCAGTTGTTTACTTGGCGCAGGACCACGTGATGGCCTATTGGTTGGGCTTGTGAAAATAACTGGCGTGAGCGTGTCAGTGGTTCGCCCCGTTATCGAAATTACGATTTTACTAATCGGCATCATGTTAGGTGGCTCTTATGGTGTTGGAACCGTAATCAACGCAGTTGGGGGTGGTTATCTTTTAAATGCGATCTTTAAACTGCACAAATTCAACCCCAAAAAAACAAATCAAATGGTCATTACAGATCTATTTGCAGTAAAACCATAGAATAAGGGTGTGGCGAAAACATGTAGAACTGTTTTATGCCGCACCCTTCATTTATTTTAAGTCACCTGTTATTTCACTTATCGCACGGTAGCCCATTTTTTCCATATAGACTTCGAGCCCCGACAAGACGTCGACTGGTGCATTTGGATTCACAAAGTTTCCCGTCCCTATTGCGACAGCCGTCGCACCCGCTAAAAGGAATTCGGCCGCATCTTCGCCACTCATGATGCCTCCCATACCCAGTATAGGAATTTTTACAGCTTGATACACATCGTTGATTAACTTCACTGCAATCGGCTTAATGGCTGGTCCAGATAAACCACCACTTCCCCTTTTCAAAACCGTTCTCCTCTGATAAATATCAATCGCCATGCCAGATACCGTATTAATCATAGCGATACAGTCTGCACCTTCCGCTTCCACGATTTTCGCAATTTCTTTAATATCCGTCACATTCGGAGACAATTTTACGATCAAATGCTTTTGTGTTTTCGCACGCACACGGCTTACCACTTCTTTGACAACTTGCGGATTAGTCCCAAATGCCAAACCGCCATTTTTCACATTTGGACATGAAATGTTGAGCTCTATGGAATCAACATCTGCACTCGAGAGTATTTCAGCCATCAAGCAATAGTCTTCAATCGTATTTCCATTAATGTTTGCTATTATTTTCAAGTCAAACTGACGTAAAAAGGGAATCTCATTGTCGACAAAATAGTGAACACCTGGATTTTGAAGACCGACACTATTTAGCATTCCCATAGGGGTCTCCGCAATCCTCCTGCCTTCATTTCCTTCTCTTGGCTCCAATGTCAAGCCTTTCACAGAGATTGCACCAAGATGATTGAGATCTATATACTCGGCATATTCTCTTCCGAAACCATAAGTACCTGACGCAACTGTGACAGGGTTCTTAAGCGCCAGTCCATTTAAGTTGACACATAAATCACGCTTCATCGAAAATCACCTCACTACCATAAAACACCGGACCTTCTTTGCACATCCGAACATGCTTGAACCCAAAATCACCCTCTCTTGTTTTACATGTACAAACGAGGCAAGCGCCTATGCCACAAGCCATTTTTTCTTCCATGAGCAATTGGATTTTGTTTCCACTGCCATTCGCTATCGCCGCCAGTTTATTTAGCATGATATCTGGACCGCATGCGAAAATCATATCGTAAGCTCTACTTTTCAAAGCGGACTCAAAGGGTTGTGTCACATAGCCTAAAACATAACTCGCATCATTTTCCGAAACGACAATCAAGTTTTGACTATGTTTTTTAAGTTCATTATCCAAGTATGGCAAATCCCTGAATCCAATAATGACGTCTATTTCATGATTTGAGTTTGAAAGCGCTTCAACCAACCCTTTGATCGGAGCGACGCCAATACCACCCCCTACGACCAACAACCTTTTTCCTTCATTCTCATATGCCTCTAAATCGAAGCCGTTTCCAAGCGGTCCCATAACCTCAATTTCATCGTCAACACAAACCTGTGATAAAG
>DMYC01000029.1:0-1376 GCA_003482695.1 Clostridiales bacterium UBA8960 | reverse complement strand
CGCCCATAGCAGCTTGTCTTTCAATAGCGATCTGAAACACTTCTTCATTCAAATGCGTTTTTCGAACAACTTTAACTTTGCCGTTAAATTTCATAGACCTCTCCATTCTACCAATAAATTTTCCCTGATTTTTCTAATGCATTGTTGATTTCATCTCTCATCTGAATGGTTGCCGCTCTTGCCGCTTCAGCGAAATGTGCTTCAGTGCCCTCGTATGCGAAGATGATGCCTCTGGATGAATTGACGATGGCACCAAGCCCGTCTTCATTAAATGCGCCTACCACGTCACTTGCAGTACCCCCTTGTGCACCATAACCAGGTACGAGGAAGATTGCCTTTGGCATCAACTTCCTTAACGCTTCAAGTTCACTAGGATATGTGGCACCAACAACTGCTCCGATTGGCGAGTAGCCACTTTCTCCGCAGATTTGATCGTTCCAAGTTGAAACAATCTTCGCAACTTTGCTATAGACTTTCTCACCCTCAACCTCTAAATCTTGTATTTGTCCCGATGTTTTATTTGATGTCTTAACGAGTATAAACAACCCTTTTTCAAGTTCTCTTACTTCATCCATGAATTCTTTCATGCAATCATCACCAAGATAAGGATTGACGGTCGCAAAGTCCGCTTCAAAAGCTGTTAAGTATTGGCTTCCCACTTTTGTTCTCCCCAAATGGGCAATCGCGTAAGCTTTTGAGGTCGAACCAATATCACCACGTTTGACATCGGCGACGACAACAAGACCCTTTGATTTTGCATACTCACATGTTTTTTTATAAGCCATCATGCCTTCCACACCATATTGCTCATAAAAAGCAATTTGGGGCTTTACAGCAGGTACAAGGTCTGAAATTGCATCGATGATTCCCATGTTGAATGCCAATATGCTTTCTGCTGCCGCCTCAAACGTTTCACCGTAAAGCTCGAAATGCCTCTCTAAAATCTCTTTTGGAATGCTTTCAAGCCTTGGATCAAGTCCAACAACAATCGGACTTTTCTTTTCTTTTATCGCCTTAATCAATCGATCACTCAACATATCATTCTCTCCTCATTTAAATTGGCCTCTTACTGTAAACCACTTTTCCTTTATACAAAGTGGCAACGACTTCCCCTTTACCCTTAAAACCATCAAATGGTGTGTTTTTTCCTTTTGAAATGAATGTTTTAGAATCGATGACCGTGTCCGTTCGGATGTCGAAAAGCGCAAGATTGCCGTCATATCCCACTTCAATGGAAGCCACATTTTCAAGCCGAGCAATTCTCGCTGGATTGACGGTCAATAATCGAATCAAATCCATCAGTGAAATCTCACCTGAATCAACCAACGATTTGTAGCTCACAGAAAATGCACTCTCAATTCCACTGATTCCGAAAC
>DMYC01000397.1 GCA_003482695.1 Clostridiales bacterium UBA8960 | reverse complement strand
GATTTAGCCATGAGGCGTTCGGTCTGTGATGCACTTGCGCAGCTGACGGATGAGGATCCTTTCTTGGCTTTTGAAATCAACGATGAAAGCGATGCGATTGAGCTTAAAATTTTTGGGATGGTTCAAAAGGAAATCATCGAGCAGTTGCTTCATGAACGCTTTGGCATTGAAACCAAAATAATGGAGCCTGAGATCATCTATAAGGCAAAGCCAAATGCTTTAGGCGAGGCATGCCGCTTTATGTATAAAGACGGGAATCATTTGCATGCAACGGTAGGGCTTGTCGTGGCGCCTTTGCCGCTTGGTGAGGGTGTGGTTTACAAGACGGAGGTTTCATTTGGCGACCTTAAAAAGCCGTTTCAAAATGCAGTCAAGGAAGGCTGTATGAAGGGCCTAAGAAAGGGTGTGGACGGTCTTGAGGTGACAGATGTATTGGTACGATTTGTTTACTCGGAGTTTAACAGTGTGGATAGTACACCTTCGGATTATAGAAAGTTGTCCGAAGAAGTCGTTGGGTTGGCACTTGGCGCAAGTGGTACCACTGAGCTTGAACCGATTTTTCGTTTTGAGCTGTGGCTACCCTCGGTGTATGTCGGTCGCGCGATTGCCGATGTGCTTAAGATGCGTGGGACATTTGAGGATCCAGAGACGGTCGGGGATATGTCGATTTTACGAGGACGAGTACCACAAGCGACTTCGCAGTATTACGAAGTTGAACTTGCTGACTATACGGGAGGTAAAGGTATCGTTACGTTTCTACCGGATGGGTATATACCCGTTAAGGAGGAATAATATAGCTGAAAATAAATGCGACTTGGTACATTCGAACGGAGTTAAAGAAAAGAGAATGGATTACTTATGATAATCATGGGATAAAACACAAAGTGACCAATCGCAGTAAATAAAAAAAGCGCTGAGTTGAGGTGTCAGATCACAGACACTTCGACTCAGCGCTTATTTTTTAGCTTATCGTAGCAAGCTCAGCCAAGAAGTATTCGAGGTTTTCCTTTTTCTCGATCCCATTAGAGGCTTCTTGGGCTTTTAATTTGTACATTTGTTTTTCGTCATCATTTTCTAAAACGGCGTACGCTCTGGCAATTGATTCATATGCGAAAGCAAGGTCAAAGTCGCCGATATTGTTTTCGAGGCAATATTTTAGGGCGTGTTTACCGTGATAGAGAGCACTCTCGCCCATGTTGGCCAATGTATAAACACGAGAAATTTGCCATTCACCCCTTGACCACTCAAGTGGTGTGCCGATTTCACCCCAATGATGTCTCGATGCGTGTGCCATATGAATCATTTTAAGCGTATCGGTCTCACTTCTGTCTTTTTTGTCAATCAGATCCCACGTGCCGTTGAAGCAATCAACGGCCATTTTTTTATGTTCCATAGTTAACCTGCCCTTCATAATCATGCTGTGTATGCTTAACCATATGATAAACGAAATCAAAAATAAATTCTAGCCAAATCGACGCACAAACGCACTCGTCTTAAGTCGACTTATCCATCGGCCACCTAGTCTCTTGAGCTTTGCGTGTTGGGAGAGGCGAACAACTTGCATGGATTCAATTTGTCTAATGAAGCGCCTCGAGAAGTGTTTTCTTTGCTCAAAGATGGCATCGCCAATCAAAAGCGTCATGCTGCTACCCAGAAGTGAGCTTAGCCGAGAGGAAAAGAGTGGACTAGGGGTCACGATCTTATCTAGGGTGAGTTTAGATAGAGCAAGTAGTTTTTCGACGCATTCAAATCGATTCTCAATGGATTGTGCGCTTGAAAAAAGCGTTGCATGCATATGTTTTGAATCCTCAGTCATATCCTGAAGATCATCGGCAAGCTGCAAAACGATTCCGTAACCCATCAGGAAATCCAGTTGTGCATCTGATAGCGTGCCTAGGACGAGATAGCCATCAGCTACGACAGAAGCTGACCCTTTGAAGAATGTGAGTTGAGTCAATTCTTCCACAGATATTTGACCACCTTGTTGTTTTAAACTCTTTAACTGCGCATCATGAATCAGTAATAGGCTTTCATAGACTTCAGGATAATCCGCTCTCACGTATTGCGACTCGATCAAACGAACCATTTCGAAGACATCTGCTTCGTGCGCATTTATTGTATCGACCTTTGTGCCACGAAGGCGATCGCCAAAACGCAAGACAAATGCTTTCTTGCTTTCGGGGTCAAGATTGGGGTCATCCATCAGATTATCGGTGAGCGGATAAAGCATGCTATAGGCAAACATGGCGTCGGTGAGTTCGAAGGGCTGCCCCGCCATCATTTGGATGGCGTTCATGATCCATACATTGCGGAGCGCTTGAAAGATGGAGGCTTCTTCCATCTCAGGCCAATATGTACGCACACGCCTAATAAAAGCCTCAGTGGATTTCACATAGTCGCCACTGACGGTTTGATCCATTGCATCCGCATCAACACTCAGCCATAATGAAATAAGCTTTATCATCCCGTGATGAGACTCAAGTGTGATTTCCGAGTGGTTGCAAAGCATTTTACAAAGCCGATTCAACCTATATTTGAGCTGAAAATAACGACATGTTTGCTTCAGCAAAAGGTATGGGTTGAGTAAAGCATTTGAAGCATCAAATTGGATATCGAGTGTGTTCCAAGTCATGATATAGGTTAAAAGCCGGTTTTCATATTTTAATCGCATCATCTGATCCTCTTTGT
>DMYC01000425.1 GCA_003482695.1 Clostridiales bacterium UBA8960 | reverse complement strand
AGACAAATCATCGAAGTCGTGAAGCAAAAGAAAGCGGAGGGCACTACGGTGTTCCTCACCACACACAACATGCAAGTCGCAGATGAACTTTGTGACCGCATCGCCTTTATCATCGACGGTGAAATCAAACTCATCGATTCACCGAGAAACTTGAAGCTCCAGTTCGGAGAAAAACTCGTCATCGTTGAGCACATCGAAAATGGACTATTGAAACGTGAACAGTTTTCACTCATACAACCTGAAGATTTAGCAAGACTCAACACCATCATGCAAACCGGTAAAATCGAAATGATGCATACCAAAGAAGCATCACTTGAAGAAATCTTCATCAAGGTTACAGGGAGGGGGCTCGAGTAAAATGCAAAAACTTTGGACGACTTTTATCAAAGACGTTAAACTCTCCTACCAAGGTATCTATTTTTATATGGAAGTCGGTATGGCGATTATATTCATCCTGGTCATGCTCTTCGCAGTGCCTGAGAATTTTGATCGAACACAGACCTTTTACGGGTTCGTGGAAATCGAATCCATCAGAGGCGAACTGACGGAAACCATATTTGATAGCGAAGGCTACCATATT
Source organism: Clostridiales bacterium UBA8960 (assembly GCA_003482695.1). Classification (GTDB taxonomy): domain Bacteria; phylum Bacillota; class Clostridia; order Peptostreptococcales; family Acidaminobacteraceae; genus Fusibacter_C. Next base: position 1,920 of record DMYC01000425.1, on the reverse strand, counting down.
GAACTTTTCGAAAGCAGAGACGCACTCGAGGAGGCGCTTTCAAAAAACAGATCCGCTGTTGGTGCACACATCTTCATGGATGGGGACAAACCCGTCATCGATCTCGTATTGCAAGGTCATGAAAGCGAAAGCATGAAAGCTTTTTTAAGATCCACCATCGAGGGCGAGTTCATGTCGCAGCTGCCGGATTATGAAGACCGCACCACTCTGACAGCGCTTGAACAGGCACCGGTTAGGCTTTCAGACCGCGCAAACATGTTGCCGATCTACCTCGTCATGAACGTCGCTTTCATGGGGCTATTTATCATCGCCGCTTATGTCTTCCTCGATAAAGAAGAAGGCGTCATCAAAGCCTTTGCGGTGGCTCCGGTAAAAGTGTGGCATTACCTTGTCAGTAAAATAATGATCATGGCGCTCATGGGCGTTCTCATATCCACCATCGTCGTCATCTCACTAATCGGATTTGGGGTCAACTACCCACTGCTTATTTTGGTCATCTTGATCTACAGCGTATTCGGTTCGACTTTAGGGCTGTTGATCACCAGCTTTTTCGACAGCATGACCAAAGCCATGGGCGCACTGTTCTTTTCGATTTTCGTGCTCATGTTTGGCGGATTTTCATATTTCATACCTTCGTTCTCCCCCATCTGGCTCAGATTTCTCCCTTCATACCCGATGATTTTCAGTTTCAGGGAGCTGCTGATGGAAAACGGCGACATAGGTTATGTTTTTCAAAATATCGGCATTTTCACAGTGTTGACTGCCGTGCTATTTGTATATACCAACCATCGATTCAAGAAAACTTTGACGGTCTAGGAGGTGCATGATGAAAAAATTATTAGCCATAATTGGCCGAGATATAAAAAGTGGCACCAGAGACTGGTTAATTATCTACCTGAGTTTGGCGTCCATTATGATCGCACTGATCCTCAAAGCATTGATACCTTCCGTCAGCGATTCCACCCTTAGTGTCGTCGTCACCGAAGACGCCTCACCTGCTTTTGTGGAGTACCTGGAAACAAAAGCACGCGTCAGTCAGGTCAAGGATTTGGACGCCCTTAAACAGCGCGTGCTCCGAATCGATGACATCTTAGGTGTGGTGGAACATTCGGGTGAGTACGAAATCATCACACAAGGCAACGAAGCCTATCCGATGGACGAACCGCTAAGGTTTATCCTGAATGCATACGGAAAAGAGAATGTTGAACTTCCGATGAAAGTCATTTTCTCGGATATCGGCTGGCGCATGTCACCGCTAAAGCTTGAGTTCGGCACGCTCCTGATTATCTTCACCACCGTTTTCGGCGGCATGCTCATCCTTTTAAACCTCGTGGAGGAGAAAATGAGCAACACGCTAAGCGCAATCAACGTCACGCCGATGTCCCGTGCTCAGTTTATCGTCGGAAAAGGGGTCCTTGGTTTCGTGATACCGATCATCGGTGGCATCTCAGCTGCGCTTATTCTCGGGTTCACTGAAATCAACATCGCCATGTTCATCGTCACTGTCGTTGCGATCGCCTTTATCAGCATCATCATCGGTTTTAGCATTGGCGTCATGAACAACGAACCGATTTCAGCGATCGCCAGCATGAAGATGGTGTTCTTCCCGATTCTCGCATCGGTCTTTGGCGCGATGTTCTTGCCTGAAAAATGGCTCATCGTCCTCTACTGGTCGCCTTACTACTGGGCATATAGGAGCATCAATGCCATCTTGCTTCTCGAAGCCACTTGGGACCTTGTGCTAATCAACGCTGCCATCATCATCTTGATTACTGGGCTCGTGTTCTTGGCACTTAGAAAACGAATCAGTCATGGCCTTAAGTAAAGGCTATCAACTTTCAACAATATTATAGGAGGTCAATTATGAACGGATTAGCATTACTTGGTATTTTACTCGTCATCTACTCGATCGCTGTCTTT
>DMYC01000223.1 GCA_003482695.1 Clostridiales bacterium UBA8960 | reverse complement strand
AGTAAAATCGCGTCCAGTTCTTCAATTTCTATATTGATCTCAAAATAGGTTTCAAAAGGGTTTTCGTCAAACTGACTGAGAATTCTAGCTTCTTGACCTAAAATGTTTGACATGCGCTCATAAGCCTCTTCAGCGCTTACTAGTGTCACTTTCTTCACACCGTTTATTTTTGTGATTTCTTCTTGCAATGCTTCTAATGTGTAAGCGTTTGTATTTTGAGGAAAATATGCGCTGATTTCAGCTTCATTTTTAAGTGCATCCATGAGCTGCGTACTCATCCACCACCCAGACAAAGTAAGTGCTGTAATGAAAAATATGAGTGCCAAACTTATGATTGAAAGTACACTTGATAACCCATTCAATCTGAAGATCGTTTTAACTTCACTTAAGTAATATGCGACATTTCGAAATCCCTTAGCCATGATTTAGACACCTCTCAATCTCGAATTCACCATTTTTCATATGAAGCCTTGATGTCGCGCTTACGTGTTCCACAAGATGCGTGGCATGGGTGGTGATGATTACACTTGTTTCTCCATCATTAAACGATGCGAGCAATTTCAGTACATTGATTGCATTGGACTTATCAAGGTTGCCTGTAGGTTCATCAGCCACGATAAGTTTGGGCTTTCTAACAACAGCCCTCGCTATGGCCACACGTTGGCACTCTCCCCAAGAAAGGCGGTCGACTGTGTGATGTATCTTATGACCCAATCCAACACGCTCCAAATACTCATTTGCCAAGGTTTTCATTTCACCACTGGAGTAGTCTAGGAATCTTAGACCTAAAATGACGTTTTCAAGGACACTACGACCTTCCAACAACCTAAACTCCTGAAAAATAGGTCCGATTTTTGTTCTTAAAAGCCTTATGGATGCTTCATGACCGGGTTTTATCGGTTGACCGAGCACTTCGAATGTGCCTTGCGATGGCATCTCGATGCCCAATATTAGTTTTAGCAAACTTGTCTTTCCAGAACCACTTGGTCCCATAACAAACAGTGTTTCTCCGTGTCCAATATTCAAATGGAACGGCTTAAGTGCTAATGTACCATCTTTATATTGCAAACTGCAATTTTCCGCTTTTATCATCTTTCACCTCAAAATAGACTTATTGTAACTTGCAGTTCTAATCGATCTTCATAATAGTCAATTCTGCGTATGGTGTTCTTCCCAAGAATTGATTTTAGATTAAATACCAGATCACCCTCACTGAACAAATCTGCGAGTGCACTTTGGCTCATGGGCAGTTTATAAAACTGGCCACCCTTCACGACATACTTAATCGTCTGATTATCGACGAGCTCGAACGTGCCGTTTAGTTCGACTTCATGGCTTGGAAATTTCAACACGACGCCGTCACTCTTAAAATCAAATTTCAACTCGGGTAGATCGCTTCTTTGTGAGAGTATTTGGTTGAACTTCACTTCGCGAATAATGCCTCTCGTGTTAAAAAGAGAAAGAACGACTTCAACTGTATCTTCTGGCATGTCGCCTTTCTCAATAATCTGTGTGAAACTTTTAATCGTGAGTGAAAACAGCGGTTTCAAATCATTCCAAATTTTTTCGATTGAATCCAAGTAAGCTTCATAGTGCTCTTTTTCAGATTCCAAACTGTCGAGATACGCTTCTAGTTCAAGCCTTGCCATGTTTTTATCTTCAGCCTTCTTAACCAGAAGTGCCTCCTGGTTCTCAAGTTCTACGAGCATTTCATTCAAGTTTGCCCGCTCTCTTTCTAGACTTGATTTTGCAAAATCCGTCTCCTTCATGAGGTTGTCGACATTTTTCGATAGATCTCTCAGCAAATTGATGCGGCTCACGAAATCCTTAAGGTCTTTTGACTTTAGTAATATTTCAAGGTTAGAGGCTATACCAGACCTTTGCTGAATTCTGAGAACCTCTGCCAAGTTTGATTTCAAAGATTCATAGGTTGTCGCCAACCTATGAATTTCAATATTCTTTTGTTCGACTTCGGCTTCAATTTGCAAGATGTCTTGTCCTAATTTTAAAAGCTCTGTATTCAACAATTCAATTTCAGAGGACAAAACGAATAAAGCTTCGATAATCGCTTGCTCTTCTTCTGTGATTTGATTCAATTTATCTTGTGCCTCGACGTTTTGAGGTTGAGTGAACGAAAGATTGATATAACCCGTCATTGTTAAAAGGATTAAAGCAAGTAAAACAAAATAAAAACGCTTACTTCTCATGAAATAACCTCCTATATGCTATAACCATTGTAACAGAAAATTTATTTGAGAACGATAAAAACATCTTTTATATAGTATTGAAATCAAAAATAGCATATAATATTATAGAACAATTATGTGAAAGGAGGCGCTGTAGTGCACCGAATATTACCGAACGTTCTGTTCTTAATCATCCTCTTTATCTTAGCGACAGCATTTCCGCTCAGCACTGATATATTATCACTCAATTTGTCGACTAAAATCGTTGAAAAACCCGTAGATGAAATTATCACGCCAGCAAGACCGGAACCGATATTGCCAACCGATGGCGATTTTATGGGTTTTGAGGCCATTTCATTTGATATTGAAAGCACCACTGGTGTTTTTCCAAGCGATTTTTTGGCCGATTATGAAGTCCTCATCCAAAAGCACGGCATTGATGTGGATCGCCTAAAGTTGTCTACATTGACATTAGACATAACCGATGGCATGGATGGCAAAAAAACAGTGACCTTAAACAAGGGTCAACTCATGGATTCAAGACCATCTGGATATTATACATTTTCAATCGCAAATAGTGAAGATGTCCTCGATTATACATGGTTTGGTTCAAATATGGCTTATGATAAAACGCTACTTGGAACAAGCAACACACTATCTGCGACTCAACTAGCCTTTACACTTTTTTTTCCAACAGCAGATTATAAACAAGTGGTGCCTATCACGCGAATCGTCCCTTTACCTGACAACCGATGGCGTGCGCTTTATACCGCATTGTTAGGTGGACCAAAGGCCGGACTCGGGCTAACTGAAATGGCACCTGCGATACCGTATGCGCCAAACATCCGAATTTCTCAAAATGTTGCCAGCATCTACATGTATCCCGCTAATTTAGCTGGTTACGAAGATAAATTTCCGACCATCATCGAGGCTGTTACGAAAACCTTTATGACACTCGGCCCACTTGAAGGCGTAAAGTTTTATGTCAATGACTCTAGCGCGCCTTATTCAGGTTCTGATTTGTCACTGACTTATGCACAAAGCGCAGCGTCCAGTGTATTCACCGGTTATTCAAACAACTCGGAGTTTATGATGCTAATGCCGATTCCATTGGTCACCAGTTTATTTGAAGACCGTGTCGAAGAAATTTGGCAAGCACTAAAACTGCAATCGGATACTTTACCCGACACACAAGGGTTGATTCAGGTCATTCCAGATGAAGTGCATTTGATTTCACACAGTTTGGAGAATGGCGTTTTGACACTGGATTTGAGCGAAAACTTTAACCAGCTCTTTGATTCACAAGCAGAATACAAGAAACTGCTCGTTCATTCACTTCTCTATTCGTATACGAGTTTACCCGAAGTTCAATCCCTGAGGATCACAGTAAAGGGTGCCCCTTATATCGACGAACATTTCGATTTTACGTCGGGCTTGGTCCCAAACAGATTTTATAACATGGAACCATAATGTATAAGGCTGTCAGAAAAAATTCTGATAGCCTTTTTTTTATTCTGCATATGAATCGCCATAGATGGTTCCCGCCAATTCTGATAACCTATCCGCATCTATGATTTTTATGCGCTTGTTGCTTCTTAATATGATTTCATCTTCAATCAGTTGTTGAAATGCTCTATGAAGCTGTCTATAGGTCGTACCGATGTATTCAGACACATCGGATAATGATTCTTTCAATAAAATATGATCTGACTCATAGGCATGTGCCCTTAAATAACTGGCGAGTCTATTTTTTACGGGATAGAGTAAATTTGATGCATGATGACGGTCTGCAACAATCAGTTTCGTGGCAAGAGACCGTGCTGTGTACAGTAAAAATGGCGGATGGTTTAGTGCGTGTTCTTTTAGCACATTCATTGGAACCCTAATCAGATCTGAAACCTCGATTGCCGATACAGAGCACGAAGTCGCAATTTCAGTTGTGAGCTCCACCTCACCCAAAGAGTCAAAACTGCTATAAAACTGGATCAAAAATGCTTTGCCGTTATCATGGATTTGAAAGACTTTTAGTTTGCCTTTGATAAAAAAATAAAAGTAATCCATAACCGTATCGGCGACCAATACGATCTCATCTCTAGAATACCTACAAAGCTCGCAAGCTTCAATCACCTGCGTTGGCAGGATATCCATTAAACCGTGACGAGAAATATATGTCGCTAAGGTTGAAGCTTCTTTTAATATTTGCATAATGGCCTCCAACGCGTTTCATACAAAGATTATACCTGAAAACATGACATATGTCATATTATTTTGCAGACCGTTCTTTTATACTGTAATTATCTCAATAAAAAATAGAAGTGAGGCATTTTATGGCAAAAATACTAGCTTACGTGACGGGATTGATTTTGTCGATCATGGTGACATTCAACGGTTTACTAAGCAGCTTTACAAGTACTTATTTAAGCAATGTCATCTATCATGCGATTGGCCTTTTCTTTTTTGGACTACTCATGCTCATGCTCAGTCGCAAAACAAGTAAAATAAAGTTCAGATGGATTTACTTAGTACCCGGTTTTTTAGGCTCCTTAACGATCATTTTAAACAATGTCGTACTTAATGCGATCGGCGTCACCATGATGATTACATTCACACTTGTTGGGCAAGTCATCACGTCACTGATGATCGATAGATGGGGGCTACTCGGTAAAGAGTCCGTTAAAATTCACACCAAACAATGGTTCGGAGTCGGCATCATGATTCTTGGACTCGCGATTATGGTTTTATAGGAGAACATATGGAATTATTGATTATTTATGGATTAGCGATCTCCATCGGTGTGCTTGTTACAGTCACCCCCATTATGAACGGTGACTGTAACAAGCACACCGATGGAGATCGCTAATCCATAAATAATCA
>DMYC01000169.1 GCA_003482695.1 Clostridiales bacterium UBA8960 | reverse complement strand
GACCACCATATGGCATATATAACGAAAATGTCGTAACACATGCTCGAATGCCAGCTATTTTATGGTCAATCGACCCTAAAGATCTTTTATATCACGATGCTTCTTATATCACAAACTACGTTCTCGATCACGCATTTGATGGTGCCATCATCCTTCTAAGGGATACAAATGCAAATACGGTTCAGTCCTTAAGCGCAATTATTGACGGACTAATCAATGATGACTATGAAATCGTCACTGTTTCAGAAATACTCGAACTGACTCGAGAGAACAGCACTAAAAACATCAGAATATTTTCGCGTGGCCTTGATACAAAATAAAAAGGAATGCACTGAAGGGAAATCTTCATTGCATTCCTATTTTTTTTATTGATGTTTAGGCGCTTTTACACGCTTTTTCTCTTTATTGAATGGTGCCTTTTTCTTTGGATAAGCACCCGCTTCAGCACTTGGTTTGAAAGATTTCGTTTTACCTTTCGATTCTTTGGCTGGTTCAATTGATATCGGTTTGCCTTTGATCATGCGCTTGTCCATGCGTTCTATTACTCTATCAGCATGGCTTTCAGGGATTTCCACAAACGTGAAGCTATCAAAGATTTCAACACTGCCAATCAAACGGCCTTCAATACCCGCTTCATTTGCTATCGCGCCTACGATATCTCTTGGTTTGACATTATGATTATTGCCCACGTTGATATGCATACGAATCATACCCTTAGCTCTTGGCTTGCCACCTTTTGATGGTCTCTCGCCACTGCGCTCGCTGCCACGATCATTTCTGTCTCTACCCATTACTTTTGAATTGTCTATAGAATCAATTTCCTTGACGTTTGCGAACTCAAGCTCCATTTGGAATAAAGCCGCTGCAATTTCAAGAGGTGAATATGAGTTTTCAGAGAATTCTTCAATAAATTGAATAAACTTTCTATCAATACCCGTTTCAATTCTTTCCTTGATCTTATTCATGAACAACTCGCGCTTCATGGCTTCAAGATCACTGATCTTTGGAATCGGATGCGGCTTGATATCAGATTTTGTGTATCTCATGATGCTTCTCAACAAATGGAAGTCTCTCGATGTAATAAATGTAAACGAGATGCCTTCTTTGCCAGCACGACCCGTTCTACCAATACGGTGAACATAGTATTCCTCATGTGTCGGCATATCGTAATTGAATACAGCTTCAACATTTTCGATATCTAGACCACGCGCCGCAACATCTGTCGCGATAAGGACTTCAATATCGCCACGCTTAAATTTATTGATGACATTCATTCTTAAAGTCTGTTTCATGTCTCCATGAATTTTATCACACATGTAACCACGTGCTTGCAACATATCCGTGACTTCATCAACGCGTTTCTTCGTATTACAGAATACGATCGAAAGTTTATAGTTATAAATATCGATGAGGCGCGTCAAAATTTCCATTTTATCGCGGTCTTTCATCTCAAGATAAACTTGCTCGATGCTCGGAGCAGAAAGCTGTGTATGTGCAACTTTCAATATCTCAGGATCTTTCTGGTATTTGTTGATGATGTTCATAATTTCTTTTGGCATTGTCGCCGAGAACAAAAGCGTCTGAATATCGTGATCCACTTCTTCGATAACGAGTTCAATGTCCTCTCTAAAACCCATGTTCAGCATCTCATCTGCTTCATCGAGAATAAGCATCTGTAAGTTTGCGAGCTTAAGTGTTTTGCGCCTTAAATGATCTAGAACACGACCTGGTGTACCGATAATAACCTGTGCACCAGCTCTTAAACCTCTAATCTGTCTTTCAATATCCTGTCCACCATAAATCGGAAGAATATGAAGGCCTCTCATATATTTACCAATTCTATTGACTTCTTCAGAAATCTGAACAGCCAACTCTCTAGTCGGGCATAAGATCAATGCTTGAACACTTTTGTTTGCTAAATCAATTTTCTCAAGCATCGGTATCGCAAATGCTGCCGTCTTTCCTGTTCCTGTCTGCGCCTGTCCTACAAGGTCCCTTCCCGTAAATGCAACGGGGATAGCCATTGTTTGTATAGGCGTTGCTTCTTCAAAGCCCATATCCTCAACAGCTTTCAAAATTTCTTTTGAGCACTTTAACTCACTAAATTGCAATCTTTCCATTAATAATTCCTTTCATCATATATCATAAACAAGTATGGGCGTTTTTCCCCAAATTTCTTGTATAGTTTGACTTTTTGTCTATCAAACACTTCATTATATCACACAATAGTCAGACCACCTATTATTATTTCGAAATATTTGGGGATTCACGTTTACAACACTTTATGATAAATAAGGTCATCTATATAGGCTTCTGTAACAGGGTCATACTCATGCATCACCACGCTTCCACCATAAGTGAATCCACATTTTTCGATCGTGGCGATGGAAGCCTTGTTCCATGAATAGATATAGGTTCTCGCTATTTTTACGCCTTCTCCTTTTAGAATTTCAAGAGCGAACAACGTCAGTTCATTTGCGATGTTGCGTTTTCTATATTCCGGATGTACCGCTGCTGCAAGATAGACACTGTGCGCTTTGTTGCCTTGGCCTCTCTTAGCCCTTAGTAGTCCTGTTAACACACCAGATGCTTCAAAAGTACCGAATGCATATATGCTCGGATCCTCAAGCCATGCTTCAACTTCCGCTTCTGTCTCCACATCCGTGAAACTCATTCTCGCATGCTCTTCCTTAAGGCGTTGACAGAAATCGTAGATTTGAGCCACATCTTCAAGACAAATCGCTCTCATAACACTTCTACTCACTTTGACACACTCCTTTCTCCGTTTTTATGACGTTAATAAACGGATTCAGATTAAAGAAATGCTCTATCAATAATGCGGATCTTATGGCCACATCTTCATTTTCAAGTATGTGCATCGCCATATTGCGGTCGACGAGTACAACTTCCGCCTCTTCATCTTCACTTTGAAAAAGGGTTGAAGGGGTACCGCTATAATACCCAAATGCGATCTCGACTCTTTCGTTGACGATTCCAACAGACGCATAACGAGGAGGTGCTTTTGCGACATATTCAAATGCCATACCCGTTTCTTCTTTAAACTCCCTAACACTGGTTGCTTCTATCCCTTCGTCGCCATCAGAAAGGCCCGCAGGCAACATGTAAACATGATGCCCAGCTGAAACCCTGAACTCACGTAGCATCACGACATGGGTTCTCTCATAATTCGTGGCGAAGATCATCGCACCGTCACTATACACTTTACCGCGAAAGACTTCATCTTCAAGCCGATTTAAACCTTGCCTAGAAATCAATTCCCAAACTTTAGTCTTTCCTTTTTTATTTAGGTATTCTATTTCAAAGCCTTTTAAATACGTTAATTTCTCCAGTGGTCTAATCCCAGTGACTTTTAAATGCCCACTCATTTGCACACTCCATTTATTAAGATTTCTTTTTGCCTTTTGATATACTTTTATTATATAATATCAAAGGATTGATTAGTACTAAAAACACGTGAGTATGTGTTTTGCATAGAAAGGACTTGAAATGAGTATTTTAACCGTAAAAAATCTTAGCCACGGCTTCGGAGATCGAGCGATTTTCAACAACGTGTCATTTAGACTTCTAAAAGGCGAACACATAGGCCTTATAGGTGCAAATGGCGAAGGTAAGTCGACATTCATGAATATCATCACACATAAATTGGAACCCGATGAAGGGCAAGTGGAGTGGTCAAAACGTGTACGTTCAGGTTATTTGGACCAACACACGACACTTGAAAAGGGCACGACGATCAAAACGGTCCTTGAGAGTGCCTTCAAATATTTGTTTGATTTAGAAACTGAAATGAACGATATGTATATGAGAATGGGTGATGTCACTCC
>DMYC01000136.1 GCA_003482695.1 Clostridiales bacterium UBA8960 | reverse complement strand
GTGAGACATGGCGCTTTCTCTTATTTCATCAAATCAAAGGATCCTGAAGCGTTGATTTTTGATTTAGAGAAAATTCGCAAAATCAAATCTCTCACTCATGAGAACGCGATTCTTAAAGCAGACCATCCAGATTCGGATTTCATGCTGCGATCAGAGAGTCCCGCTTTTATAAAGCTGTTATCTGCAGCTCAAAAAGTTGCTAAGACTGAGGCAAACGTTTTGCTACTCGGAGAATCCGGTGTGGGCAAAGAAGTTTTGGCACGTTTTATTCACAAATGCAGCAATCGTCAGGATCAAGTCTTTATGCCCATCAACTGTTTTTCCTTTTCGGACACTATGATTGAAGCGGAGCTTTTTGGCCATGAGAAAGGCGCGTTTACCGGTGCGACTGATTCACGTGTTGGCCGCTTTGAAGCGGCACATAATGGCACACTTTTTCTAGATGAAATCGGCGACATGCCACTCAATTTTCAGATTAAATTGCTTAGAAGTATTGAAAATAAAGAAATTGAACGCATCGGAAGCAATCGTGCCATAAAAACGGACTTTCGACTGATTAGCGCGACCAACAAAGAACTCGAACACGCTGTAACAGGCAAACTTTTCCGTGAAGATCTTTTCTATCGCATCAATACGATTACGCTTACAATCCCCCCACTCAGGGAACGCAAAGAAGATTTGCCGTTACTGATCGATTTCTTTTTGAAGGCCATAAACCGAGAAATGAAAAAAACATGTATGTCGATGGACGAACAAGTGATACAAACTCTTATGAAGTATCATTATCCCGGGAATGTGCGCGAGCTCAAAAACATCATCGAAAGGCTCGTCGTTTTTTCTGAGGGTCCAGTCATTCGTCTCGATGACTTATTATCAAATCCGATTCTACCATTCGATGAGGTACAAATGGATGATGATGCATCAGACACGGCTTTGCGTAGTGTACGACATTATGCGGAAAAAAACCATATCCTAAAAATAATGGAACAAACCCATGGCAATATTGACCTTGCTGCGAAACTTTTAGAAATCAGTACGCGGCAATTGTATAACAAACTCAATCTATTCAAATGATTCATTATATTTTCCTCATTTTTTAACTCTATTTTAATATATACGTGTTACACTCAATTTATTGATAGATTAAAAATAACTGGAGGGCTCTCATGAATAAAAAAATTTTACTACTGATTATGCTCATCGTCGTGATGGCTTTTACACTCACTGGGTGCTTACCTGGTGATGCACGTTTTACAAATGATCATCCAGCAGGATTCTTCTGGGGAATCTGGCACGGTTGGCTAGCGCCTATATCGTTGATACTCGGTTTATTTAAAGAGGGGATACGCGTGTACGAACCTAACAACGTTGGCTGGTGGTATGATTTTGGCCTATATATTGCCATCATCAGTGGCTTTGGTGGTTTGAGACTCACTCGAAAAAAAGGTAAAGAAAAATAAGGTGATTTAGGGGGATACGATGAAAGAAAATAGAGAGTTGAAAGAAATGGCATTAAGTCAATTAAATGGAAAATGGGTCATGGCGGTTATCGTTTCAGTCATAGCTTGGCTATTGACGGATGCGTTCACAGGAAACGGTGGTCGTGAATCGGCATCGTTCATATTCGACAACGGAACTTGGGTTCAAAATAGATTTAGCAGTCTGGCATCACTCATTTCACTACTCGTTAGTGGTCCGATCAACTTTGGCCTTGCAGCTTATTTTTTAGGACTTTCTAGAAATGATGAAGGCTCTTTGGATGATCTCTTTAGCGGCTTTCCTTTGTTCGGGAAAACGTTTTTGCTCCACGTTTTGATGATGGTGTTCACTTTTTTATGGGCTCTGTTATTGATCATTCCAGGTATAATAGCCGCTCTAAGATATTCTATGTCCTACTACATCATGAATGACCACCCTGAAATAGGTCCGATGGAAGCTATAGAAATGAGTAAGGAACTAATGGATGGACAGAAAATGAGATTGTTTACCTTAACTCTCAGTTTCATCGGATGGTTTTTACTTGGCATCATCACATTTGGTTTAGGTTTCCTATATCTAATGCCATACTATAACGCTACCATCGCAAATTTTTATGAAGATTTAAAAGCACCTAAGCTCGGTTACAGTTATTAGTAAAATGAAGCCCTATGACATTTATGTCGTAGGGCTTCACTGTTTTTTTGACCTTGATTCTTAAAAAGATAAGGCGTATGATATTATCATTACAACTTTGCGAGGTGATGACATGTGTACACTTGTTTTTGCGTATAAAATGCACCCTGAATACGATTTTATTTTTGTAGGCAACCGAGACGAGTTTAAGAAACGCCCTTCTAAAGGTGCGCACTTTTGGGAAAACCACCCTCATATTCTAGCGGGCATTGATCTTGAAAAAGGTGGCACTTGGACCGGTATCACCACATCTGGACGCATGGCTTTTTTGACGAACTTCAGAGAACCTCATCTGAAAAAGGATGGCCTTTACTCACGGGGGTTCTTAACACGAGATTACCTACTATCAGATACCGATCCTCAATCCTTCCTATCCTCCATCAAAGTCGACTACAAATCATATGACCCCTTCAACTTGGTGATTGGATCAATTGACGATTTATGGTTTTACTCAAATATGAACAACAAGATGATGCGCATAAAGCCAGGCATTCACGGTTTAAGCAACGCCTACCTCGACACACCATGGTTTAAAGTCATAAAAGCAAAAGAACGGCTAAGTGAAATGATCTATAAAGATTTTTTGATTGATGAACTCTTTAGCATCCTTGACGACAAAGAAATTCCTCCGGATACCCTACTACCTGACACAGGCATCCCAATCGATCTTGAGAGAACATTGTCGACGATCCACATCGACACACCTACTTACGGGACACTGTTTAAGACAGCCATACTCATTCGAAAAGACGGCCATGTCGAGTATTATGAACGCGCACTGGATGATCATAACAAGTTTGGCCCAATCGTAAAAGTGGCAGGATTTGCAATGTATTAATCCATTTTTCAGAGTGATTAGGGGGTCGGACCCCCTGAATAGTGATCAGGGGGTCCGACCCCCTGATCATTTTTGACTGTTAAACCCACTTATAAACTGTTTCACTCTAAGTGGTGCTTGATCTCCATAAATCTCATTGGGGGTTCCGGTGAAAAAAATCTCGCCATGATCCATAAACACAATCCTGTCTGCCACTTCTTTCGCAAATCGCATTTCATGCGTGACGATAATCATACTCATATTTTCACCTTTCAAACTCTCGATGACTCTAAGCACCTCTCCCACGAGTTCAGGATCAAGTGCAGAAGTTGGCTCATCAAGCAAAAGTAAACTCGGGTTTGACGCTAGTGCTCTTGCAATTCCAACGCGTTGTTGTTGTCCGCCCGAAAGGGTCTTTGGCATCGACTGTGCTTTACCTGTTAACCCAACACGTGCTAGCAAAGCCATTCCTCTTTCATTTGCATCTTTGAGTGAAAAATGATGCACTTTTCTAAGCGACAAAGTCACATTTTCAATCACACTCAGATGTGGAAAGAGACCAAAATTCTGAAAGACCATACCCATTTGTTGACGCAAC
>DMYC01000021.1 GCA_003482695.1 Clostridiales bacterium UBA8960 | reverse complement strand
GCATCTCAGTGAATCTGACAACTTAGTGGGCAATGCCTCACTTGCCGAAACGATGAAACTCGGTTCAGAGTTTGCGGTTAAAACGTTCAATGTCATCGACGACCCAACGCTTTATGGCTATCAAGGAAGTTATGTATACGATCATGAAGGCACGCTTGCAAAAGAGACGTATCTGATTAAAGACGGCAAACTTAGTGGCCGTCTACATTCACTTGAAAGTGCCTATTATATGAATGAAACCCCAACAGGCCATTCAAGGGCAAAGCATTTTGGATTTACACCAATCGTTCGTATGGGCAATATCTATATCGATAAAGGCACGCACACGATCGATGAATAGATCGCATCCATTGACAACGGGCTCTACCTTTTTGGATCAGCGGGTGGGCAAACAAGTGGCGACACTTTTACGTTCGCGGTTCAAGGCGCTTATAAAATCGAAGGCGGAAAAATCAAGGGAATGGTGAGAGATCTTGCGCTTACGGGTCATTTGTTTACGACGCTTAAGAACATCGAGATGATCGGCAATGAAGTCTCGTTTTCAAGAGCGGGTGGCTGCGGAAAAGCAGGTCAAATTCTCATTAAATCCGGCAAGGGGTCAGCGCCTATAAAAATCAAGAACATGGGCATAGGAGGCAAGTGATATGAAGACGTTGATAGAAAAAGCCCTAAAAAGTTGCGATCAAGCTGAAGTGAACTTCAGAGATGTCTATAGTACGACGGTTACGATCCTTTTGGGTAATATCAAGAACATCGAATCGGAAAAGAAAACGGAAGTTGCCCTTAGAATGGTTAAGGATGGTAAGATGGGTACTGCGATTGCCACCTCCCTAGAGGATGAAAGCATTATATCGCGTGCCATAATATCCCTTGAAAATCAAACATCTGAAGCGAGTGCATTTCCTAACGCAAAGTACGAGGCGGTGCAGTCTAGCTCCGAAGATGTGAAAAAATGTACGACTCAAGATTTGGTGAATATGGCGTTCGATTTATCGAACCGATTTAAAGCCATGGCAGAGGATGTCGGATTTGGCGTTCAAATCGTGAAAACTCTAAAAACGGTTAAACTTTGCAACAGCAATGGTTTTGACGGAGAATATGACTATACGAATGTATCGGTCCTAACATACACACTTAGCAAACAAGGGTTTTACAGCACCATGAAGGAATTCACAAACGGCTTCATCCCAGAAATTACAGATGAAGATTTGTCAAGACAGCTGATGTTCCACCGCCTAGGTGAGCAACCGGTTGAAGTGGGCAACGAAAAAATGCCAGTCATCTTTTCTGGAACAGCGATGGGTTCTCTGATGTTAAGGGTACTAGGGGGCGTAAGCGGAGGCAACATCACTAAAAATGTCTCACCAATCGTCGGTAAGCTTGGCGAAAAATTATTTTCTGATATAATGACCATAAGAGATGATGCGACGATGCCATATGGCGTCAACACCTTTGCATTTGACGATGAAGGCACCCCTGCGCAGAATACGGTACTCTACGACAAGGGCGTCCTAAAGAATTATTTGACAAGTGTTTCTCATGCAGAGAAGTTAGGCACATCACCGACAGGCAATGCGATTAAGAGAACTTTATTCTCAAAAGAAATCGAAGATGCGCCTTCTGTCTATGATTCCAACCTGATCATCGAAGGAGATTCTCAACCTGATGACGATATCATCAAAGGTGTCAAGCGAGGCCTTTACATCACGGGTGTAATGGGAGCGCATACGGGCAACATCAATCAAGGCGAATTTTCCATGAACATCTCTTCGGGCTTTCTAATCGAGAATGGGACATTCAAAGGTAAAGTTAAAGGTGCGATGATCGCGGGCAATATCTATGATCTCTTTAAAGGCATCGAAGCTATCGGCACGAAGATGGAACCGATGCGCAGTATTTTTTATCACATGGGGTATTCGCCGATGGTTAAGTTTGCCGAAGTGAATATTATCGGAAAGTAATTTGTTCTTTTGCAAGTGGAGGTTGAGATGATTTTTAAATACTTGGATACGCCTATAGGCGAAATGGTTGCTGTAGCAAACGATGAGGGTATTTGCATGCTCGAGTTTAAGGACATGAAAACGCTGGAACTTGACCTTTTGAAGATTAAGGAAATTTTCGGTGGAGAACCAATATCACCAGGCAAAAATGAGCACCTCGATTTATTGACTGAGGAAGTGACAGCTTATTTTCAGCAAAAACTCAAGACATTCACTGTTCCTGTCGTTAAGTGGGGCACTTCATTTCAAAATCAAGTTTGGGAAGCGCTCGAAACGATTCCTTTTGGTGAAACGAGAAGCTATTTTGATGTCGCGAAGCAATTAAGCAATCCCAAAGCGGTCAGGGCAGTCGGTATGGCGAATGGCAAAAATAAAATCGCCATAATCATACCATGTCATAGAGTCATTGGTGCCGAGGGCAAAATGACGGGCTATGCAGGTGGACTATGGCGAAAAGAATGGCTACTGAATCATGAGAAGTCGTTCTTATAATTTTCGTGATAAAAATTGCCTCCGTTACCTAGGGCAAATGTGCCACCAGTCACGATCTCGAAGTGCAGTTTAGCGATGCCGAGGTCGATTAAGTCCGTTGGCCGTTTCCCTGAAACATGCGCGGTAATTTGATGCTTTAACTTATCAAACACAAAATGAACCGGCTGTGAGTTCACAGCAGAGGGTGCTTTCATAACGCTTTCAATGCCTCTGAGAAACCACTCAGGGGCTTTTTCATCGAAGTGATGCAGGCTGTAAAATTCAGAAGCGGGCTTTGTTTTTCTATGCGTGAGTTTATGTGTGAGTTGTTCACCCATGGATTTTTCTTCTTCGACGTGGCCAATCGTGATGACACAGATGACTTCTTCATCGTCGTCGCATTTGAAAACGGGGTCTTTGCGGTTATAAGTTCCAGCCACCCAACACGTTCCCAGTCCCAATTTCGTCGCGTCGAGTACCAACCGTTCACCGTAATACCCGCATTTTTCCTTTAAATGGGCATCAGATGAGGCGCCTTTTAAGACGATGAGTGAACGTACGCCTTTTAACATGCCATAACTTTTGGTGATGCCGTTAAAGGCTTGACTGCCGTCTTCAAGGAGAAAGATGGATAGCCCTGAATCTTGGTTAAATTTGGTGATTTCGCTTTTTAGATAATCCACGGTTCTTTGAGTCATAGGTGTGCTCAGGTATTTCCTGCGTGATCGTCTTAACCCAATCGCGTCTAAATCGGTGACGTTTGTTTCAAATGGCATCATGTTATTACCTCTCATTTAATATTGATTGTCATATGATAGAGATTATCATAAAATATAGATATAAGCAAAAAATACGAATGAAGTGAACGGGGGGG
>DMYC01000422.1 GCA_003482695.1 Clostridiales bacterium UBA8960 | reverse complement strand
GAAGGACCTATGAAACAATCATTTAAAGCGTTTGGACTCAGTTCCAATATATTAAAGTCGTTAGAGGAACTCGGTTATGACGAGCCAACCGAAGTACAGGAAATCGCCATACCCCGTGTGTTAAATCAAGAAGATTTGATCGTCATATCAAAAACCGGCAGTGGGAAAACAGGTGCGTTTGGCATTCCAATGTTGAATGCGCTGAACAAAGATACAACGTCACCTCAGGCGCTCATATTGACGCCGACGCGTGAACTTGCCGTACAAGTGGATGATGACCTTAAAAAAATGTCGAAATATAAGCCTATCAAAACGACTGTCATATATGGCGGCCATAGCATGGCTCAAGAAATTGATAAACTGTCAAAAGGTGTTGAAATCGTAACAGGAACACCCGGCAGAGTTTTTGACCACATCTCACAGGGGAATCTCAAGCTAAATGAAATCAAGTATTTGGTTCTTGATGAAGCGGATAGAATGCTGGATATGGGGTTTATCGACCAGGTGCATCGCATCATCAAAAAATTGCCACAGAAACGCGTAACGATGTTGTTTTCCGCGACGATGCCATCAGAGATTCAAAGACTTTGCAAAGCATACATGAAAGAGCCTTTTACGATTGAAATTGAATCCGATACAAAAACGGTGGACACGATTACACAATATTATTATAAGGTGGAGGCCAATGAAAAGCGGCGTCAACTTCATAGAATTTTAACCGTGGAGCAGCCAGAGAGCTGCATGGTATTTTGTAATACGCGCATTGCTGTTGATCGAGTCAATGAATTTCTCGACAATAAGGGATATACTTCAAAAGCGTTACATGGCGCCAATACACAGAGCAATCGAATGAAATCCATTCAACAGTTTAAGAAGGGTGATTTTGAAGTGCTTGTCGCCACTGATGTCGCAGCTCGTGGCATTCATGTAGATGATTTGTCACTTGTCGTCAATTATGATGTGCCACAGGATAAAGACAGTTACATTCACAGAATTGGTAGAACGGGACGTGCAGGCAACGGAGGAAAAGCGATTACTTTAGTCACCAAAGATGATCTTTACTCGTTATACGAGATTGAAGAACATGTTGGTGTATTGATTCCTGAAGAGCCACTGCCATCTGATGAAGCTGTTTCAGCGATGCCGAGAAGGACGCCAAAACCGAGAGCAAAGGTGGAGCATGTAAAAGATCAGGCACATGGACATAAAAAAAGACCAGATCAAGTAAAACCACATCATCCAAAGCCACATGCAAAACCTCATCAAGCGAAGACACATCCATCTAAATCGCAAGAAGTAAGGCCACATCAAGCAAGGCCACAACATGTTAAGCCGATTCAAACTGGACAAGCTTATGAAAAACAGGCTTTTGAGAAGACACAAGTAAAAGTCCCAGAAGTTGCCTTGACAGAGGTGAAAAAACCAGAGGTTAAGAAGAAAAGTATCGTCCAAAAGGTTTTAAGCCTATTTAAAAAATAAAAATAGCCAGCGAGAGCTGGCTATTTCAAATTGGTTTCTAGTTGAGATATAAAGTCATGGATGTCACTGATCCGTTTTACATAATAATCAGCACTTAGGAAATCGTATGCCTGATGGCCATCTTCGATTGCACTTCCTCCAACCAATATTTTAGGCTGACGCTTTAGCGGCTGTCCTTTTATGGCCTTTATCAAATGTTCTGCACTATTGAGATGTGATTTTATTGAAATGGATAAAACGATCAAATCGATGTTCATCGTATCTATAAAACTTGACAAACTCGATATTGGAACGCTATTCCCAAGATAATATGTTCTCCAATTGTTGAAGCGAAAGTATTCACGAATCATTTTCAATATGAGCACATGTTCTTCTCCGCTAGGTACGATAAATGCAGCAGAATGTTTTTTCGGTGTATTGTTAGAGGTGGTGCTCGTCATCGTTAGCCAACGATCGACGACGTTTGAAATGAAATGTTCTTCAGCGATACTGACTTCACCGTTTTCCCATAGAATGCCAACCGTTCGTAAAAGAGGGATGTAAACATTTTCTATTAAAAGTAGGTGATGATCTACAACTTGGCTAACTGCAAGTATTTTTGATGTGGCCAGCATTTCATTGCCAGAGAGCAACATTTCAATAAGTTCCAACTGTAGAGCATTAAAATCACCATCAAAAGTGATATTGTGTTTTGTCGTGCCTGGTTTTATCTCAGAACTTGGTGATTCACTGAGGCCAAGGAGATAATCGATACTGACATTTAGAAAATCGGAGAGCTGTCTCAAAGACAACTCGCCTGGAAATCTTGTATTTTTTTCATAATTGGCGATAGTGGATTGAGCTATTTCTAGAGACTCTGCCAGCTGTTTTTGTGTTATACCGAGTTGCTTGCGGCTTGATTTTAATCTTTGTCCAAAATCGCTCATACCAACACCTTCTTAGTTTAAGATTTTCTTTTTAAGTGCAATTGCACCAACTAATAATATTATACTGATGAATAGTGGATTGGTCAAATCTGAAACGCCTGTTTTTGGTACAGCTGTATCTTGTGAAACAGCTTGATAAACAAAATTCTCAGGTACAAGTACAGTATCAATCACATGTACAACACCATTTTGAGATTCAATGTCAGCTGCGATAACTTGACTTGAATTGACCATTACGCCGTTTTTCAAGTCGAAAGTAAGTTCTGAACCATTAAGTGTAGGTGCTTTAAGACCATCTGACAAGTCTGTGCTCATAACCTTGCCTGAAACGACATGGTACAGAAGGACTTTGGCTAAATCAGGCTGA
>DMYC01000017.1 GCA_003482695.1 Clostridiales bacterium UBA8960 | reverse complement strand
GTAAGCCTCCCATTATGCCTAAAATGAAGCCCTGGAAGAGAAAGACGAGGCTTGATACTTTGTCATTGATGCCCATTGCTTTTAAAATGCCGATTTGTCTGGATTTTTGAAGCACAGTAATGGCTAGGACGCTTGCGATACCAAGGACGACAGAAATAACGACAAACACCTGAATCATTAAGCTGGATGTGCTTTGTCCACTCAACCCACTAAGCAATTGTTCGTTTTGAGCTTTCCAGTTTTCATACACCACACCAGTTGCATTGATTTCCAATGCCATTTTGGCAGATAAAGCATCTGCGTCAAAAGGCTCTTCAATTTGCATTTCAATATTGATTGTTTGATGATCTTCATAACCAAATGATTCTTTGGCGAAAGAGAGATTGCCTAATACCCAAGACTGGTTGATGGCAGCGACTTTGAGGTCAAATGTGCCGACGACTTTTGCCTGCCAAACGGTTGTTGCGCTTGTGACGACGTCAATCATATCGCCAACTTCTATATCAAAGTCTTTTGCAAGGTCCTTACCGATTATGACTTCATTTGTCTTCTCAGCAGGCATTCGACTGTTTTCAAGGAGTGCTTCTGAAAATTTGTAAATAGGCTCTGCACGTTGAAATTCAAAACCTCTAAAGATGATTTGGTTCGTTTTTTCACCAATATTGACAAAAGCCCCTTGCGTTATGGAAGGAGAAGCGAATTTGATTTCTGGATAGCTATTGAGAGCTGTGGAAATGATGGCTTCATAATCGTCGATGGGTTCGTTTTTTACATCCGCTAAAACCGTGATGTGCGACGAACGCCCAATCGTGGAGTCTAACAAACTGATTTGCAGCCCTTCGATCAAAGAACCGATAAATATTTGTACAGAGATGCCAATAGCAATTCCCATTGCAATTAGCAATGTTTGACCTTTGCTGGAGGTTAAGAATCTCAATGCGATTCTAAAAGCGAGTTTCATAGAAGCGCCTCCTTTATTTTTAAAAGGTCTTCAAATGAACTTGCATAATAGTCGACTTCTACGAGTTCGCGGACATTTGAGGTGTTATGAACAGCATACCCCCCGATGACGATTTTGAATGGTTCCGCATTTATATTTTTCAGTGACTCGACCATACTGTGCAAACGTGTTAAATGATAATAGTTGGTAACGCTGATGCAAATCAAATCGGGGGCCAAGTATTCTACAGCATGGATGATTTCCTTCTTAGGTGTGTTAGCGCCGATGAAGAATGTTTTAAAACCAAGTAAACTCACATAATCCGAGATCATTCGAGCACCCATGTCGTGGTATTCTTCCTCAAGACAGAGAACCAAAGCGCGTTTGGCATCGATTGCCGTGGATGTGCTTAGCAGCGGGAAAATATTCTCGATAACCGTGCGAACGATGTTGCTTCTTAAATGCTCATCCCAAATTGGAATTTCCTGATTTTTGGTATTGCTTGCGATCATGTTTAAACTCGGTGCTAAAATTTGCTCATAAAGCGTTGGAACATCCATCTTTTCCTTTTGAATCGCATCAACTGCGATATGAACAGCTGCTTCACGATCATATGCATCAAGGGCGGTGAGAAAATCTGATAAAATCGCTTCTATTTTAGTCATGTCAAGTCACTCCTTCTTTAATGCTGAGGTAGATACCCACATTTGATTGAAATACGCAAGATGAATTTGATAAACCCAAAAACACCTTGCATGAGAAGTCGCAAGGTGTTTTATTTTAAAGGAGCTTTTTGATGTGGTCTGCTAAATCCATCGGTTCAACCGACGATTCGAACCTTTTTACGACATTGCCCTCTCTATCGATTAGGAATTTTGTAAAATTCCATCGAATGGCATTGCCCATTCTGAACTCGGGATATTTTTCCGTTAGAATCGTATCGATAATTTTGTTGGTTGGGTGTGATAAGTCGACCCCTTCAAAAGGTGCGGTGTCTTTTAAATGTTTGAATATTGGATGTGCATCTGGACCGTTTACTTCCACTTTTTCAAATATTGGGAATGAAACGCCGTAATTCAGTGCACAAAATGCTTTAGTATCCTCGCTTGATCCAGGCTCTTGTGCATTGAACTGATTACATGGAAATCCTAAAATTTCAAGCCCAGCATCATTGTATTTAGTGTATAGCTTTTGCAGATCTTCATACTGAGGTGTAAATCCACACTTGCTTGCTGTGTTGACAACCAGTAGAACTTTCCCTTTATAAGTTTCGAGTGCGATTTCGTTGCTATCAATATCTCTTGCGTTTAGTCCGAATAATGACATAGGTTAATCTCCTTTTATAATTGATTACAATTAGATTGTACACAATCGATTATGATATGTCAACTATTTTGTTTATTTTTTTAATTTGATCGTAAACGTCGTTTGACCATGGGTGCTCTCGCAGTTTATTTTTCCCCCGTGTTGCTCAATGATGGATTTTGCGATTGAAAGCCCGAGCCCGTAACTGTCGCTGTTTCGCGCCCTTGACTTGTCTCCCCTGTAAAATCGATCGAAAATATGTGGCAAATCCTCTGGTGAGATGCCTTCACCTGTGTTGCTGACAGAAAGAACAAACTGATGTGTTGTATATACCATGTCGAGGGCCATGCTTCCACCCTCTGGGGTGTACTTAATGGCATTGTCGAGCAAAATCATCAACACTTGAGACAATTGTTCCGGATTTCCGTGAAGGCGCACGCTAGGTAAGATGTTGTATGTGAACTCAATTTTCTTTTCAAAGATGACCGCTTCAAGCCCAAGTATGAGGTGTTCGATCCTTTTGCTGAAGTCAAATTCAGCCTTGATGATTTGATGTTCCTCAGCATAATCAATTTTGGCGAGATAAAGAAGGTCATTTGTAAGATGCCCCATGCGCACGACCTCATCCTTTATATAAGTGAGCCATTTTGAATGTCCATTTGACAGCAGCACTTCAACGTTCGTTTGAATCACAGATAATGGCGTTTTAAGCTCGTGTGAAGCATCTGAAATAAATTGCTTCTGTTTATCAAAAGCTTCACGAATCGGTTTAATGGACTGGCCTGTTAGAAAGTTGCTGATGAGTACGATAATGGCGAACATGACCAAGGTGACTATTAAGAAAGTTAGAATCAATCGATCAAGCACCGCTTGTTCAGTGGAAATATCCACGAAAGCAAATGAATAACCGAAGGGCTTTTCTTCGATCATGTACGCCCAGTCATAGTCGTCAAACGCAATTTTACCCGAGTCGCTTTTTTGATTCAGTGCCGTTTCAATTGCAGTCTGATAGAACGTCATATCAACAGTAAAATAAGAAACCAGTGATATGATTTGATAATTCTTATTCGTCTCTATGAGAAACGCAATTGTTCTTTCTTCAGGAAAATTGCGCTCAATCCCGTCTTTTGGCACTTCAGAACGAGGGGTGGTATCCAATCTTGGAATGGACAGACGCGTGTTCGTCTTAAAACTTGAAACTCTGAATAATTCTTGCTTGATGCTATTTTCAATATTTTGATATGTCATAAAGTATATGGTTGAAAACGACAAGACCATAAGAATGGAAATCATGGACAAGTTGATAATCAATAACCTGCGTCTTAGTTTCTTGAACATCATTTCAGGACCTCCAGTGCATATCCTACGCCTCTAGTTGTTGTTATTGTGACATTCGATTTCAGAAAAGCCAATTTTTTTCTTAAAAAAGAAATGTAAACTTCCACATTATTGTGTTCGGCTTCGGAATCGTATCCCCAAAGTTTGTCGATAATGCGTTCTTTGGACGAAATCATGCCTTTTCGTAACATCAACAGCTCAAGTAATTCGGATTCTTTTAGTGTCAGTTTTATCTCCACATCATCTTTAGTAAGCATAAGTGTGGCAGTTCTAAGCATGATGTCACCGTAAATCAACTCATCCGAAAAATGCAGTTCACTTCTACGCCTTGATAATGCTCTGATTCTCGCCAGCAATTCTTCAGTGGCGAACGGTTTCGCAAGATAATCGTCTGCCCCCAGATCAAGACCCAAAACCCTGTCACTGATTTCGCTTTTAGCCGTTAACATCAGGATGGGTGTCTTTATGTTTTCACTTCTAAGTGATTTTAAGACGTCTATACCATTCATTTTCGGTAACATGATGTCCAAAATGATCAGATCATAAATGTCGCTTAATCCATAATCGAATCCACTTTCACCGTCATGAACGCAATCGACGGTATAGTGGTTTTTTTTCAGTATTTGTGCAATGGCTTCAGCCAAATGAATTTCATCTTCTACCATCAAAATTCGCATGTCGTGCTCCTTGATTCTTTTTTTCTATTATATAGCATTTTATAGGCTTAGAGTAGCATGGGAACCTTTAATCAATCTTAAATCATCTGTTTAAGGTTCGTTAAAGGAAAAGGGACTAAAATAAGCACGAAGACAGGTAAAATCGTTTGGAGGTGTTAGAATGCGACCAGAAGTTTTCAACCGATTCGAGAAAAAATTTATTCTCGATGAAGAGGTCTATCATACATTTATTGGCTGTTTAAATGAGCATGGATCATCAGAGTTATACCATATCAGCAATATATATTATGATACACAAGATGATCTTTTAATAAGGAAATCACTATCAAAACCGAATTATAAGGAAAAAGTTAGACTCAGAGCTTACGGGACCCCATCTCTTGATGATTTCGTCTATTTGGAAATTAAAAAGAAAGTCAAAGGACTTGTGAACAAGAGGCGTACAAAAATGAAACTCGCTGAAGCCTACGCTTTTGCAGAAACGGGATATGCGAATGAAACCATGCCATATCACAATCGACAAGTCCTTAATGAACTGGAGGTTCTCTTTAAGAGGTATCATTTAATACCGTCCACGGTCATCTCGTATGACAGGATAGCGTACGCCATAGGTGACTTCCGCGTTACGTTTGACATGGGCATCAAGACTCGGCGAACAGATTTGTTGCTTGAAAGTGGATGCTATGGCAGATCGCTCATAGAACCAGGTATTTGGTTGATGGAAGTCAAGACAAGTGATGCACTACCAATATGGTTTGTACATTTACTGACGATGAACCATCTCGTTCCAACCGGTTTTTCTAAGTATGGAAAGGCATTTTTGACAAGAAATGCATATGAAGAAATGAGAAGATTGAAAGGAGAAAAAGCAACATGTTTGAAACCTTATTTGGCACCACAGCAAGTGGGACTATAGAATTGCTTGAAGCTTTAGCGACAATTTTCATGGCTTTTCTTTGTGGCATGATTATTAGCTCAACTTATAGAAGAACATCAGCGAAGGGCAAATACTCAGAAAATTTTGCTCTAACCATGATTTTACTGCCTGCGGTCATATCGATTATCATCCTGTTGATTGGCAGCAATATTGCGCGGGCTTTTAGCCTTGCAGGAGCATTTTCCATCATTCGATTTAGAAGTGCTCCAGGCGAACCGAAAGATATCGCCTATGTGCTGTTTGCCATGGCGTCGGGACTCGCTTGTGGTGTAGGCGCATTCATATATGCAGGTGTTTTTACCATATTATTGTGTCTAGTGATGGTTGTGCTTAGCAAAACCTTTTTTAAAAGCGTCGTCACAAATCAGAAACAACTAAACATCACGATTCCAGAAGACCTTGATTATGAAGTTGCATTTGTGGACGTTTTTATGAAGTATACATCAGGTTACGAGTTGAGGCGGATTAAGACAACATCGCTTGGAAGTTTGTTCCAACTGACCTATTTG
>DMYC01000401.1 GCA_003482695.1 Clostridiales bacterium UBA8960 | reverse complement strand
TCTAAATTCATCATAGAGCTCGGCAAATTCCATCGCCTCAAGTGTACACCCTGAAGTGTTGTCCTTTGGATAGAAATATAGGACAAAATTCTGCTCAGCCAGAATATCAAGTGTGATTGTCCCTATTTTTGTGGATTTCAAAGTAAAGTCTTCTCTAAAATATTTCATGACGACCTCCAAACGTAAATCGTTGTTTATATTAATGCATTATACCCATGTACAGTAAAAAAAACATCATTTTTCATCAAATGGTTGTTGTAGGTTGCTTTCACGTGTGCTATAATCCATTTAACACTTTCGCGAACACTTGTCCGCGATACACAGACACGGAGGGGTTATGGAACAAGGAAAATTCTTAATGATTCATATGGATGTGCTCCCAGAAGTCTTTATTAAAGTCGTTGAAGCGAAAGAATTGATCCGCACAGGTGAAGTCGAATCTGTTGCTGATGCTGTAAAACAAGTCGGCATAAGCCGAAGCACATTCTATAAATATAACGAATATGTCTTTACGCTTGCGGATGGTTTTCAAGGTAAAAAAGCGACGATCTCGATGACCTTAGACCACCATTCAGGCATCCTTTCAAAACTGCTTGAAATCATCGCTAACAACAAAGGCAACATTTTGACGATCAGCCAGAGTACCCCCATTGATAAAAGAGCCAATGTCACGATTACGCTCGATATTTCAGAAATGTCTACCACTTTTTCTCTTTTAACTCAAGAACTCAAAAGTGTAGAAGGCGTCTACAAATTCACACTTGATGCCATAGAATCAAACGCATAATAAATCATTTCCAGGAGGACACATGAAAATCGCATTGTTAGGCTACGGCGTCGTAGGTTCAGGGGTTTATGAACTGATTGAACTAAACAAAAAAAGGTTTTTAGAAGAGTATGAACAAGAGGTCGAGGTGGCCATTATACTCGTCAATAACCTAGACAAATATAACCATTTGCCACACATCCACTTGTTTACCAACTCATTTGAAGATATTGTTTCTAAACCGTTCGACGTCGTCATAGAAACCATTGGTGGCGTTGAACCCGCATTCACATATGTCGATGCGCTCTTAAAAGCCGGAAAACCAGTCATCACTTCAAATAAGGATCTCATCGCTGAAAAAGGGGCTGCCCTTCATGAAAGTGCAAGAAAATCCGGTGTCAACTTGGCTTATGAAGCGAGTGTTGGCGGTGGCATACCCGTTCTCAAACCACTTAGAGAATGCCTCGCTGGTGATGAAATAAAAGAAATCGTTGGCATCATCAATGGCACGACCAATTTTATCTTAACTAAAATGAACAATGAAGGCTTAAGTTATGAAGACGCCTTAATGCTTGCACAATCCTCCGGTTTCGCAGAAGCCGATCCCACTTCGGATGTGGAGGGCTACGATGCCGTTAGGAAAATTTCAATACTTACGAAACTCGGCATGAAAATCGCCCTAGACTGGAAAACCATACCCGTAGAAGGCATCACCGGTATCTCCGCAGAGGACGTGGATTATTTTAAGTCCATCAATCGCGTCGTAAAACTTCTTGGGATATCCAAGCTCTCTGACGATGGCATATACGTTACTGTAAGACCGGTCGCACTGTCATCAAGCTCCAAATTCGCTTCCATCAACAACGAATTTAATGCGATCAGCGTCATCGGCGAAGCGGTTGGCGAATTGTTCTTTTCTGGCAAAGGGGCTGGAAAGAATCCTACAGCTACCGCTGTTTTGGGTGATTTGGTCGATCTGTTGCAAAACAAGAAGTTGAAAGCCAATGTTCTTCTTAAGGAGGCCGCCCCACTTGTCAATTACCCTGAAAAGGCAGATTGGATCGTTCGAAACAAAAATGAGGGTTATCTATTTTTATCCGATTACAATGAAGAAGAAGTCATTCACCACAAAAAACAACTTGGTCTACAGAATATGAAGCATTATTTGGCTTTATGATGATGGAGGAGAACATTCGATGATTAAAATCAAAGTGCCCGCAACTACGGCCAATATCGGACCTGGATTCGACACGCTGGGGTTGGCACTCAATTTATATCAAGAAATAACGGTTGATAAAGCTGCAGATGAACACAAAATAGTCGAATGGCCCACAGAAAAATGGGTTGAAGACGATGACAACTTCGTCATTCTGGCTCTCGAAAAAGCACTCCTTAAAAAAAAGATGACGCATTTGGGTTACCACATCAACATGCTGAGATCGGATATCCCGATTTCACGAGGACTAGGAAGTTCTGCAGCGGCCATCGTCGCTGGGCTGTTCGCCGCAAATTATTTGATGAATGATTGCATGAGCAAAAACGAAATTCTTGAGATTGCTACAGAACTCGAGGGGCATCCTGACAACGTCGCACCTGCGATTTTCGGCAACCTCGTTTTGGCCACCACATTAAATGGGGAAACACATTTCTCGTCCATTGATTTCCCAGACGACTTAAAGCTCAATGTTTTTATACCTGACTTCAAATTGAGTACTTCCATGGCAAGAGACGCCTTACCGAATCACTATAGTCGTCCGGAATGTATCTTTAACATTTCGAGAGTCAGTTTTTTAATACATGCCTTGCTCACAAAAAACTACGAACACTTACCTTTAGCACTCTCAGACAAGATTCATGAACCATACCGTTTTCCACTTATCGAGGACAGCGCCATCATCCGCGAACAAATCGGCAATTCCGACGCATACGGCATGTTTATAAGTGGTGCAGGTCCAACTCTGATTGCACTCGTCCATCAAGAGGATCAAACATTTGACCAAATTATAAACTTAACTGATGGCGCATTGACACACGACTGGAAACTTCAAACGCTCGACGTCAATAAAACAGGCGCCATCATCGAAATACTGGAGTGAAACTATGAAAATAATCGTACAAAAATATGGAGGCACATCGGTTGCGACAGTTGAACGTATTAAAAACGTCGCACGTCGCGTCGTTGAAACGAAGCAAAAAGGGTATCACCCAGTGATTGTCGTCTCTGCGATGGGCGACACGACCGACCAACTCATCGCACTTGCCAAAGCGGTTAATCCCACCCCATCCACCCGTGAAATGGATGTATTGCTTTCAACTGGAGAACAGGCATCAATCGCACTTTTGGCGATGGCCATCGAGGGGCTAGGCCATAAAGCAATTTCACTCACGGGCATACAAGGCGGCATAAAAACAGATACATTTTATTCAAAAGCGAA
>DMYC01000244.1 GCA_003482695.1 Clostridiales bacterium UBA8960 | reverse complement strand
GAGATCCGTTCAAAAATGGCGCGGAATATGATAAAAACCATCAATGAACATTTTGATGAGTTCACAGAAAAAGACATAAAGGAAGCGTATGAACTTTCCCAAAAGGTGGCTCTAGCGCTTTCGATAAAAAGACAGGAAGAAAAGGAACTCAGCGAACGTCGAAACGAACTTGAACGCCTGATGCGAAGTAGTGCAGAAGTACTGAAAAAGTCTGAAATTTTGGAGACGAAAGTCAGTGTTGCGTTAGAATATCTGACAAGTAGCATTTTTGAACAGATTGAAGATGTGAAGCAAAAAAAGGAACTGAGTATAAAAATTATTGAAGCACAGGAAAATGAAAAAAAGAGAATCTCAAGAGATATTCATGATGGTCCTGCTCAATCGTTGGCAAATGTCATTTTTAAAGCGGAATACGCTTCAAAAATTATTGACAGTTCACCTGTGAAAGCCAAAAGAGAAATATCAGAGCTACAGGAAGATGTTAGAAACACGCTTAAAGACATCCGAAAGATCATCTATGATCTCATGCCGATGTCACTGGACGATTTAGGGCTGGTGCCTACGATCAAAAAGCTTATTTCCAATATCATGGATACGTCAAAACTGAAAATAGATTTTAGTGTCGTTCAGAATGCCATAATTGACGACCAACTGACGACGCTTATGATTTTTAGAGTGGTTCAAGAAGCATTCAACAATATATTAAAGCATTCAAAATGTAAAAACGTCAAACTCAGTATGCATATAAGCGATATTGAAATTAGGCTCACAATCTCTGATGACGGTGTTGGATTCGATGTTGACAAGACTGTGGAATCCCCTTTAGGGTACGGACTCTACAACATGAAGGAAAGAGTGGAAATCGTGGGTGGATCTCTAATGATCGATTCTGAAGCGAATAAAGGTACAACCATTAAAATTAGAATTCCAAATAACTGATGGAGGAAATCATGAAGAAAATTAGGGTGGCAATCGTCGATGATCATGCTTTAATACGAGAAGGCATAAAAAAATTATTGGAACTTGAAGAGTCCCTGGAAATTGTCGCACTCGCTGGAGATGGCAATGAAGCTTTAGAGGCAATTCACGTCATTAGGCCAGATGTTGTCCTTCTAGACATCAATATGCCTAATATGAATGGCATTGATTGCCTTAAAGCAATTAAAGAGGAATATTCGGAGATAAAGGTCATCATGTTGACGATTCACGAAGATGCCGAGTACTTAATCGAAACGATCAATATCGGTGCTGAAGGCTATGTGCTCAAAGATGCGGATGTCTCTTCGCTCGTGAAAGCGATTCAAAAGGTCATGCAAGGGGAAGTTTACATCCACCCGACTTTGTCAGGTATATTGGTGAAAGAGTATAAAAG
Source organism: Clostridiales bacterium UBA8960 (assembly GCA_003482695.1). Taxonomy (GTDB): domain Bacteria; phylum Bacillota; class Clostridia; order Peptostreptococcales; family Acidaminobacteraceae; genus Fusibacter_C. Next base: position 1,697 of record DMYC01000244.1, on the reverse strand, counting down.
GAAAGAGCGAAATATAGAAGACGTCATCGGCAACAATTTGACGAAAAGAGAGTATGAAGTCATCAGGCTCATCTCGAAGGGATTTAATAATAAGGAAATCGCAAATGAACTGTTTATTAGTGAAAAAACGGTGAAAAACCACGTCTCTAACATATTTAAAAAAATTAAAGTCACCGATCGAACGCAAGCGGCGCTCTATGCTATCAAACATAATATTACGAAAATTTAATAGACTTGAATCTGTATAGTTTTTTTTATATCCTATATGTATGAGAAAATTTGTTTTTTATGATGCAGTATGAGGGGGATATAATGGAAAACGGTACGAATTATGAAGCATTATCAAAATCATTGACCCACACGTTTAAAAATGCGTGGGAAGCATTGAGCGAAGACGAGATCAAAACGTGTTTCGCTTTCAACGAGGACTACAAAAAGTTTCTCGATGCAGGAAAAACGGAAAGAGAAAGTGCAAACGAAATTTTGAAACTTGCGATTGAGAAAGGCTACAAAAATGTTGAACATTATCTTAGTGGCCAAGAAAAGCTCATCACAGGTTCAAAAGTATACGCGATGAATCGAGACAAGTCGATCGTTTTATTCGTTATCGGCGAAAAACCGCTCAAAGAGGGTATGAATATCGTCGGCGCTCATATCGATGTGCCTAGATTGGATTTGAAACCATTTCCACTTTATGAAGACAGTGATATGGCTTTCTTGAAAACGCATTATTACGGTGGTATAAAAAAATACCAATGGACAGCAACACCACTTGCACTTCATGGTGTCGTCTTCAATAAAAACAACGAGAAAATCGACGTTGTAATCGGTGAAGACGATGCAGATCCGATTTTTGCCATCACGGACTTATTGCCTCATTTGGCTAAAGATCAAGTATCTAAAACGCTTGCTGAGGGCATTGACGGTGAAACGCTCAATGTGTTAGTGGGTCATATGCCTGTTGGCGATGATAAAACAAAGGATAAAGTGAAACTTAACGTTTTAAAGATACTCGGCGAAAAATATGGCATCACGGAAGAAGATTTCTTATCTGCTGAATTTGAAGTCGTACCTGCTGGTAAAGCGAAGGATCTTGGACTTGATAGAAGCATGATTTCAGCATATGGACATGATGATCGCGTATGTAGTTATGCTGGTTTGGCTGCAATGTTTGAGCTGGACAACATCAAAACGACAGCATGCGGTATGTTTATGGATAAAGAAGAGGTGGGCAGCCAAGGCAATACAGGTTCACAGTCGCGTTTCTTCGAGAATATCGTTGCTGAGCTTATCGCACTACAGGAGCCAAATTTCAATGATTTGTATTTAAGAAGATGCATTTCCAACACTCAAGTTTTGTCTGGTGATGTTGGTGCCGCTTATGATCCGAATTTTGCAGGCGCATATGACAAAAAAAATTCACCACATATCGGCAAAGGCGTGCAGCTTGTCAAATATACGGGCGCAAGAGGCAAAGGCGGTTGCAATGACGCGAATGCAGAGTTTTTAGGTGAAGTGCGTAAGATCTTCAACGACAACAATATCGTATGGCAAGTCGGTGAACTTGGTAAAGTTGATCAAGGCGGCGGTGGTACGATTGCATACATTTTGGCGAATTCAAACGCTGAAGTTGTGGATTGTGGCGTGCCGGTTCTCAGTATGCATGCACCATATGAAATCGTCAGCAAAGTCGATGT
>DMYC01000045.1 GCA_003482695.1 Clostridiales bacterium UBA8960 | reverse complement strand
CTGTCCCAATGGTGTTGCAGCCATATGTTTAATATCTACTGTCGTTCCAACTGTGCTCCACTGTTCGTCGAGCCCCAACTGTGCGCAATTAAGTGCGGCATTTTCCATTAGCCCAATCATCATAGGTGTTGAAAAAACGTGAATGTTTCCACTTCCAAATGCAGCCGCAGTATGTTTTTCCTCTACGATCAACTCAGAAGTAAATTGATCTCCAATCTTCAAACGATGCATGTTATCCTCCAGTGCAAGTTTTACAACTATAATACCATTTTAGACCATCAAAATGGAAGTTTTTTATAAAAAAAAGAGATGGAATAATCCATCTCAATGATATTATGCTTCAGCACCAAAAGGGTTGTCATGTTGCTTAGGCATGTCTTCTTTTGGCTTTTGCGCGTTCAATTTTTCATAAGCGAGCCTTTCCAATTCATCTTGCTCTCTGTATGCTTTGCGTTCTTCTTCCATTTTCTCTCGTGAGTGGTTGACACTTGAAGTAAGCGCTTCCAGTCCTTCATTAAATACCAATTGGAACTCTTCACCACTGATCGTCTCAAATTTGAGCAACGCTTCAGCGATAAGGTGTAATTTTTCAAGATGCTCTTCGAGCAACTGCTTTGCTTTATCATACGCTGAATCGACTATGTTTCTAACTTCGCGGTCAATCTCAGCAGCAACATGCTCAGAATAGTTTTTCATCGATGTGAAATCTCGACCTAAGAACACTTCATCTTCGGAATCATAACTCATCGAACCAAGGTTTTCACTCATCGCATATTTCATAACCATCGCTTTTGCGATTTTTGTGACTCTGCTTAAGTCGTTTTGAGCACCCGTACTAATGTCACCAAGTACTAAACTCTCTGCAACGCGGCCACCTAATAAAATAATGAGTTCGCGTTCCATGCCTTTTTTAGTGGCATAGCTTCTATCTTCTTCAGGCAACTGCATCGTGAATCCGCCCGCTCTTCCGCGTGGAATAATCGTCACTTGGTGAACAGGATCCGAATCTGGCACAACATTTGCCAAAACGGCATGACCTGCTTCGTGGTATGCAGTAAGTTTGCGTTCTTTTTCACTGACAATTCTGCTTTTCTTCTCAACACCTGCGATTACTTTTGTGATCGCTTCTTTGACAGATTCCATTCGAATGACTTTGTCGTCTTTTCTAGCGGAAAGCAGTGCTGCTTCGTTCATGACGTTTTCAAGATCCGCTGGTGTAAAACCAGGTGTACTCTGCGCCAACTTTGCAAAATCCACATCTGGAGCTGTTGGTTTGTTCTTCGCATGAATTTTTATAATTTGCTCACGTTCTCTAACATCAGGAACCCCAACCATAACTTGTCTGTCAAATCGTCCCGGCCTCAATAACGCAGGATCCAATATGTCAGGTCGGTTCGTTGCTGCGATTACGATTACGCCTTGATTATCTCCGAAACCATCCATTTCAACCAATAACTGATTTAATGTCTGTTCTCTCTCATCATGACCGCCACCTAAACCAGCACCACGTCTTCTACCAACCGCGTCAATTTCATCGATAAAAACGATACAAGGGGCATTTTTCTTAGCTTCTTCAAATAAATCTCTAACACGTGATGCACCAACACCAACGAACATCTCGACAAAATCAGAACCTGATATTGTATAAAACGGTACGCCAGCTTCGCCGGCACATGCTCTAGACAAATAAGTCTTACCTGTTCCTGGAGGGCCAATCATCAATATACCTTTTGGAATTCTCGCACCAAGTGATAAGAACTTTCTTGGAAACTTCAAGAAATCGACAATTTCTTGCATTTCTTCTTTTTCTTCTTTCAGGCCTGCAACATCTGCAAACGTGATTTTTCTAGCGGAATCCTTAACGATTTTCGCTCTGCTTTTTCCAAATGACATCACTTTAGATCCGCCACCTTGAGAATTCTGCATAAAAACGAACCAGAATACGACGAGCAATAAAATCATGATAACTGTCGGCAAAATCTCAAGCAAAAACGGTGTGTTTGCCGGCTGTATGCCTTTGACAGAGAAATTCGTTCCCTTGGCTTGATAGTCAATAATCATTTCACCCGTTTTTACTGCCAACATGCTTGGCACATAAGTGGTGAATACCGAATCATCGAGCAAAACGCCGGACACTGTATTTCCGTCTATATTAACTTCCTTAATTTGATCGTTTCCCAATTTAACAATCAATTCATCATAAGATAGTTCTGTCGTCTTTTGCGTGTTAACGCCGTTGATCGTCACAAATATCAAAATTCCGATGAATATCATGATATAAATCGAGGCACCTTTCAAACCTTTCTTCATAGCATCCTCCTTCGTTGAGTATACATCGTATTATTTTAGCATAATTATTTAGATTCAACAAGTTCTTGAAAGCTTATAATCATGACGTTTTTTGTTTGTTCAGTGATTTTACAAAGTTCACTGATTCTTCTATTTTCAACCCAAATGATCTTTTCTTCATCACAAACGAGCATAATCTTCTCACGTTCGTTAAAAGGTATCTTGTCGTCGATAAAAAGCGACTTGATTTTTTTGTGCCCTTTCATTCCAAGCGGTACAAACGAATCGCCTGGCTTTCGTGGCCTTACCATAATATCGCCGGTGATCGCATCCGCATCCAGCGCAACACAGCTTGGCGATAACACATATCCCTTGACTGCATCCAGCGGTACTTTTTTCACAAACAATTTTTTCTCACTGGGCTCGAGTATTTGGTCTTCAAAGTACATGATAAGCGCATTATGGCTTCGCCTTATTGATAGCCGATCATCAATCCTGCACATTGAACCCGTTCTTTTCAGCCGTGCAATTTG
>DMYC01000300.1 GCA_003482695.1 Clostridiales bacterium UBA8960 | reverse complement strand
GCTTGCCACTGTCCATTTTGCATAATAGTTGCCATTTGATCCTATGCTTGCGACTGGTGTACCAGTGCCCGTTTTATCATTTAAGTACCAACCACCGAACGTGTAACCTTGTCTTGAGATGGTCGGTAATGCGCCATTGAAATTGTTGCTGTTTCCGTTTGAATAGATTGTCGCGATGACAGATCCACCATCCGGTGTGAAGTTGTCGTAGAATACAGCTTCTTTATTGCTTTGATTGTTCCACTGGGCATAAACGGTTGTGTTGCTTGTTACATTTGAAGCAGAGTTGAACCATACACCCGGATTGCCACCAGTAGGAGATGCGAGCGTATTCCAACCCATGAAGAAATAATTCGTTCTGGTTGGATTTCCGGGCATGTTGTCTCCGATAACGCCATTGATGGTCGGAATGACCACCGAGTTGGTTGAGCCATAAAGTGTGCCGCCATTCGGTGAGAATGTGACTGTATGAACTTGCTTGTCGCTCCATATCGCATAGTAAGTTTTATCTGTGTCAATGATCGTGCTTGAAGTCACCGTTATTCCAGATCCATCCGGCTTCGTATTCCATTCTTGGAAGTACATGCCACGTTTTGTTGGTGCAAGCGGCAATGTGCCTAAAGCCGCATTTGCCGAGATAACTTTAATAGAAGGGTTTGCTTCCGTATCGCCAGTATTCTTATCAAATGTTACCGTTCTTGCGATAGCAGTGCCATCCGCAGAGACCACGCCTGAGAAAACGCCAAGAGAGTTCCATGTCTCCCCTGAAGACCAACCCGATTTGTCCATACCGTTCAAGTCTTGATTAAACGAGTTATCCTGAGCCGCTGTTCCAGTCATGAATCTGAAAGGTGTCGATTTTCCAAACGAAATGCCAAGGCCTGACACCGCACTTGCGATGTCTGCTACAGGCACAGAAAAAGAGATGAAATAATCCGAATTGCCGTTAAACTGGCTGCCCTCAGCCAAAGTAATCGCATAATTTGAAAAACGCACAGGCTTATATGCCATCAAAGGTTTCCCCGAAATACCTGTCGTGCTTGGGCTTATGTTCAGGTAGCCACTGTTTGCGCCATATATCCCTACTCTGCCGTTGCTTCCGCTTGGGTTATATGCGCCAATAAAGAAATCGACGCTGCCATTCACATCAGCATCAACGCCGATAAAAGCAAAATTCTTAAATTGATAGTTGTTTGCATCACTTCCACCATCGATATCGTTCACACGTATTCTGAAAGCCAAAGTGTTCTCTGTAAAATGAACATAGGTAGATGGATATGTTGCATTGCCGACGATGTCTTGAGAAACCGTTCCGCTTCCCGTTTGTTGATCTTGTAAAAAATCGTTTTGGTTGTTGCTTGGATATGCCGACGCCCATCCATTTAGCCCGGATATATCCCACGAAGTCGCCTCTGAAAAACTCAGCAACCCTTGTGTGATAAAAGCGTTTAAGATTAAGACGATGCTCATAATTAGGCTTATTATTTTTTTATTCATTGGCATGTATTCTCCTTTATTATCTCAATAAATTTGTTTTAATTTCAAATATGTAACGATATTGTTAACACAACTTTATTCCTATTTTTTAGAAGACAATAAGGACTATATACCCACAATCTTTTTTCAAAACCATTTCAAAGGTTAACATATTGTGAACAAAATACAACTAAAATATAACCCACAACAAATTCATTTCCACCACTTTCATCGCATAAAAAATCGGCTACAGCAATCAACTGTAGCCGAAGCGTCTGATCATTTTATTTTATGGCGACATAAATATATTATTAAGTTTATGCCACTTCCCTGAAACGATATTGGGGGCAGAAAAAACGGACCTCTTTACGAGATCCGCATTTTTGTTGTTTTGCTCAACTTCACTTTTTGGTGTCTGACACCACGGGAAGGAAGTTGGTTATCTCAATAGCACACCGTCAAGCTTATCAAGGTGTAATTTTAGCATTTCATTTTGACCCAATTGATTTAAATGTGGATCTCTAAGCGTTTTATAAAAGTTGGTCACATTTTTCATTAGACCTTTCGATCCATAATTATTCAAAAAGTATTGATATGTTTCCACAACATAATAATTGTCACTTTGGTAATCACGAATTGTCTTATTGATGATTCCTTCTATATAGCTATTCGAAGTTGTGTATAAATTTGCATCACCTCGATAAAAATATGCGTGTTTAGCACTGTTATAAGGGTTATATAATGTGGTTGAAATCACTTTTGCATTAGGATTTAATTGATGGATTATTTCAATAATGGCATTATACTCAATTGCAAAATTGGCTACACCTGAATTGGCCAACTCAATATTTATTGAATAAAACAACGGTTTACCTGCAGGTAAAATGTTGTTACCACCGATGCTAATTGTTATGATGTCCGCTTTCTCAACATCTGTCCTGACCGCTTCATATTCTTTATTCAATGGATCTGTAAGCAATTTAAGTAAGTCGTTTGACGCGGCTCCATCAACTGCATAATTCTTCATTGTCGTGTTTTCAATGCCATAAATGCTTTCTAAAAATTGCTTAATTCCTTGAACATACGTTGTCGTTACATTATTGTACAGCGTCGTTCCAGTAGCCAGCGAATCACCTAATGCGACATAATGTACTCTGGCAGGCTCTGTTGGTGCTTCTGTCGGTGCTTCTGTTGGTGCTTCTGTTGGTGCTTCTGTCGGTGCTTCTGTTGGTGCTTCTGTTGGTGCTTCTGTCGGTGGCTCTGTCGGTGGCTCAACACCCACCACCTTTAACAACAAATTGATTGACTGATAACTGGCCTTCTGAGCTGCATTTCCTTTGCCTGCAATCTCTGGCGCTTGCGCTGAGACCGTGAATGAATACTCACCTACTTTTAGGTCAGTTGTATCAATTGATAAACTTACTTTCAGATTGGCATTCTTACTCAAATTCAAATTGTTTTGAGAAAAAACACTCTTTGAAACAATTTCCGAACTCCCCTCGACAGATAAAACTGTACCATTTGCATTACCGCTTCGGTCATTCGCAATCGTCAACACATAGGTCGCGACATCACCCAATATCACGCTTTGTTCTACCGTGTCTGCCGTTAAACTCGACAAAGCGGCAAAGTTAATATTTGCGCCCCCAAGTATCAACACTAAACACAATAACACTGAAATCAATTTGCGCATTATGTACCTCCCAATCAATTATTTTTAGTCCCCCATGATCTATGTACGTAAAAAAACCGACCTAAAAGGCCGGTTACGCTACTGCTCCATCTTGGTGTTCAGCGTCCATTTTTCCCAAGAATTCATTGCTCCGATTAAATTATCTCACAATTCAAACGTTATGCAAAGAGAATTTTTTCGGTGAATGATCAGGGGGTCGGACCCCCTGATCATTCCATGCTCATTCAATCTCTTTTTGTATCCCCAAGTAATCGACTTTATTGGTCCACTCGTTTATGACAGGCACAATCGTCGATTGACACCTATAGGTGGAGCCGTCTTTCTTCTTATTAATAAACTCACCATCCCATGTCTCGCCACTGGATAGGGTTTGCCAAACGCTTTTATAATAGGCCTTAGTGAGTTTGCGTCCATTGATTATATTAATATTTTTGCCGATCAGCTCATCATGTTGATACCCATTTATTAAGTTGAATTGTTCGTTTGCCGAGAGAATTATGCCTTCACGATCCGTCTCGACGACGGCATATCCCGCTTTTTCGACCGCATAGGACAATTGCTTGATCAAATCGGTTTTATAAAGTTCTTTAGTCACATCTTTTACGATTGAAATGTAGAATTGCGGTTCGCCATCTTTATCCTTTATGACGCGATTCACCCAGCTACAGATGAGCGTATCACCCGCTTTTGTGACGTTCGTATAGATAAAGTCCTGTTCACTTTCG
>DMYC01000203.1 GCA_003482695.1 Clostridiales bacterium UBA8960 | reverse complement strand
TGTTGACCCATTGGAATCTCTCGATTTTTCTGGGCAGCAGCGTATGTCCTTATAGGAGCCTCACCTAACTTAAGTGTATTAAACTAAAATCATTATATAGTAACATCTCAATGAAAACAATCAATATAAAACAAATAGCCTTATTTTATGAAACATCCATTATTTTCTCGTATTCAAACAATTTGAGGACCTCATCCATCGCTTTTGTATATTGATGCACATAGCCAATCGACTCGTAAAAATGCTGGTTCCTAACATTTTGATGCGGCGTGTCCAGCGACCAATGCGTCACACCTTTATAAAGCAACTCAAGTTCCAGCATTGCTTTTTTACCGATGCCGATATCCTGATATCGTGGATCCAAATAGATTCTCGCAAGTCTACATTTAGTGAAATCAGGGCTCGTGCGTATGTCAGCACCACCAATCAATTTATCATTTTCATAGATGCCATAATAGTCGTACGTTTGAACTTTATAAGACAGGCTCTCCAAACTTTCATTGGCCGGGCAATCAGGTCTGTCACCATACCTAATGATGTCTTCATGAAAAGCTTTTTGCTCGATATACTGTAGCGCGGAAACATCGTGGGGATTGACCTTTCTGAGATCTACCCGAACAAATTTTCTGTGGTCATCCATTTTGAGCCATTCTGACCGCAACAGGCCATAAAAACCGATGTCATGATACGTTCCATCTTTGAAAATCGACTCTTTGAGAATGCCTTCAAAGTGCATGCCACATTTCTCCATGATTTTACCAGAAGCAGGGTTGACCGCAAAAAATCTGCCGAGCACTTTGTTGACACAAAGCGCTTTAAATGCAAAATCGATGGCCAATTTAGAGGCTTCTGTGCCGTAGCCATTATTCCAATATTTTTTCCCAATCCAATAACCGATCTCAGCCGTGTGCTGTTTAAGATTTTGACCTAGCGAAACGCAACCCACTAACTCTGACGTTTCAGCGCGTTCAATCGCCCAAGTATAAAAGCCGTGTTCGTGCAGATGTGCTTCATGTTGTTCGATCCAGGCCGTTGCATGCGATTCTTGATAAGGATAAGGAAGATTCAGGGTCGTTCGGTAAAGCTCATAATCCCCTGCCATCGCAGCGACATCGCTTGCGTCGCTAAGTATAAAGGGTCTTAATGTCAGTCTTAAGGATTTTAAAATGGGCATCATGATGGCACCTCCAACTGTTTTAGCATTTATTTGGGTTCCTGCGCAGTGGGTCTTGTAAAAATATAGGTTGACACAATCGTTGCGATGACTAGAAGCATAATGCGTAGCGGCAACGGTTCGAGAATAAAGGTTACAGAAAAGCCGATCGTAATCCATATGAGAAATACGGCTTTGAACTTGGCTTTCTTTGGGATGCCTTCTCCACTTGCATAGGCTCTTGCATATGGTCCTAGGTACTTGTTCGTCATGACAAAATGATGCATTTTCTCGCTTGTGTTCACGAAACAAGCAAGTGATATGAGAACAAATGGCGTCGTAGGAATGACTGGTAAAAAAACACCGATGAATCCTAAGATGAGCGTAACAGTGCCGATGGCCATTAGAATTATTTTTTTCATGAAAAGAGCACTCCTTGAGGTTTGGTGTTTTGTTGATAACGATTATCACTTTATTATACCACAAAAGTGCATGTTCCGTCACTAAGGCCCCGTGCCAAATCCATCAAGTTTCCAGCCGTATGTTGTCTTTCTAAGACCGACAAATAAAGTGCTCAAGTCGTTCGACGCGTTAAATGCAGGATCGCGCCATCTGATTTCGAGATTGATTTCTGCGCTGATGCGTCCGCCGATTGGCATTTCATCAAAAATCGCCTCCTCACTCATGATGTCTTTTAGACTCATTGGTTCGTAGAATCTAACGATTTCAACATTTTTCGCACTGATGATATTTTCAATACTGGAGTTGTCTTCGTTAAAGCCCGTATGATATAGCTGAGTGGCAGGGTCGTGATTCACAGTAAGGGCATTAAGTAATGCCACTGGCGAAAGCTGAGTAATGGCACGTTTTTTTTCACCTGAATCAATCGCACTAAAAAAGATGTGTATGGCATCCCTTGGCATAGGCGCATAGGATGTTGGTATTACGATTATACCGGTTTCCTCTACCCAGTGATCAAAATCTTTATTTACGATATCCTCCAAATAAAGTTGATTCATGGACGGGCCAATCAACATCGTATTGTACATTAACCAAGATCCGACAACTAAGCCTTTGCTTCTTAGGATGACGGCATTGACTGGACGCTTAAATGAGGAATAAGTGTCTCTATCCGGTATTTCAGTTTCAAGGTTATAGACAGTTGCTGTCACTGTCTTGCCTTTCAGTGGCTGAAGGCTCAAGCCAATATCACTGGATAAGACATCTGCAATATGCCAATACAACCCTTCAGGGTAATCGCCATGAAGGACATTCCAGTTCATAGGCACTTTCACCTCAAACGAACCTAGTTCAGCCGCAGATTTATATCCATATTTGTCGAGTAAGGCATCATCACTGATCAAGGACTGCTTAATCAAACTCCCCTCATTGATATAGTAATCTTTATAATGTGGTCCAGAAAAGGGAATCGTTTCGTACGTGTTTAGATCAATCCTGTAGAGAATGCCGTCACTTTTTCCGACGGCAACCAAACTTGGATTGGCAACATGCTGAATTTCAAAAACAGGACGCATTTGCTCACCCAATACTTTTTCTGGTGCAGATCGCGTGAAGTCATATCTGTAAAAGCCATCAGTCGAGTTGAAAAAACAAGCGTTATAGATGTATTTAAAGTCAGTTATATCCAGTAAGCCTTCGAAAGAGAGTTTTTCAGGTGAATAGGCAAATGTTGTGTCATCTATAAAGGGCTCATAAGGCACATGAGGTTCTTCACCTTTCCAGTTCTCTAAACGAATGAAAAAATTAGTCACTTCAAAATTGGCGTCAAAAGATAAACCGATGCTAAAACCATCTATGACATAGCCAAGCATGAGTGGATAGGCGAGTTCACTGGATTCAGTAAAATGAACCCTTTCAGGTACGCCTAATATTTGTTCAACCGTTGCGAAAGACATTCCCTTTTTAACACCCGCGATGGGATACTCACCAAAATATGTGATCGCGACCACCGGATAAAGGTCTATATGTGTTTCATCCTCATCGACGCCAGAATAGACGAGTAAATCATCATAAGTGAGATAATCGCCCATAAGCCAGCCTTTGTTCACCGGTTTCCCCAGTGCCTCAAACAATTTGTCCGTGCTTGCGTTTAAAACGATTTGCCTTAGCCTTGGCTCATCCGTAATTTTAGATAAAGACGGACCGTGTGTCACAGGATCGGAAGCCAAATGTGTGATGGTCTTACTGTCCCAATCAAAAGGCGTAGCAAGCGGGTCTTCTTGTGGCTTTATTTCGGTGACAAAACGCATATTGACCGTATCAAATATCTGATGATAGATGTTGGATTCCACGATTAATAGCGTTTGCGGGTCATCCGTTTGTGAAGCGAAAAATGGCCCGCCAAATAGTGTATAGGTTCTATAGACTTTTGGATGACTCAGCGATGTCACGAAAGTTTCACGGTCATGAGTGTATATGGCGAACCCGTCTTCATAGCGAATGGACATTTGCCTGTAAACCGTTTCAGTGAGTGGACTTGACTTATAATGGATTAAATGAAGCGGCACAGCACTTATAACACGTTCTAAAGAATCTTGACTGATTTCAAGCAAAGCCACTTCATAGAATTTCAGTAATCGATAGTCGTTTTCATCGTACTGAGTAAATTTAAAATTCTTTGGATATTCTGAGGGATCAAGTGGCCTTAACCCTATGACAAATCTTTGATCTGACGTACGTAAAAAGAAGTATGCGGTTTCTTCTATTTCTGAGGGTGATTCACTGGTTTCAGAGGTGGAGATGGCTTCAGTGGTCAAACTTACTGGATCCTCAGGCATAGTGTCCCACGATCTCATGAAAGCCGCTACAAGAACAATCAAAGTTAATGCAACCATCACGTAAGTAAAACCATTTTTTTTCATTTCCTGAAAGAACTGCATATTGACCTCGCTTTCAACTAATTGCTTATAGGTTTGACAAAAATGGACTTATGATTCAGGATGACGGAATCATACCCATCGCCAGATAAAATAATATCTTCCACAAAGCTTCCGTAGCCCATGTTGTCTCCGATATAACCGCCTTCAATCGAATAATTCGAGTGATCAATGACAAAAAGTTTCGTCTCCCCCGCTGCTATCGTGAAAGTGGCAAGTGTGCCATCGCGATTCAAGATTATGATGGGCTTGACGCGATCTTGTTCAAACCACTTGCTATTGAGTTTGACGTTAAATGTGTGGTCTTCGTCATCGTAATTCTTGAGGGCAAACTCGATGTTGAGATTAATGAGTTTTTGATCTGAATAACTGAAATTCAAAGAGCCAGTATCATCGATATAAGCGATGGCATAAAGCCCATCCATGTTAGATTTCATTTTTTGTACGACATAGCCGGTGCCAATATTTAGAAGCGTC
>DMYC01000057.1 GCA_003482695.1 Clostridiales bacterium UBA8960 | reverse complement strand
CCTGAAGAATACCCTGTGTATTACCCAAAAGCCAATTGGGCGGAGCAACAGCCCGAGGATTGGTGGCAAGGGACGTTACGAGCGCTTAAGCGCATTGTCGACAAAAATAGCGCACTAAAATCGACGCTAAGAGGCATTGGATTTAGTGGCCAGATGCATGGAATGGTAGCGCTTGATAAAGCGGGGCAAGTGTTGACGCCATCGATCATTTGGTGTGACCAGCGTACGACTGCCGAGTGTGAGGCGATTACGGCGCACTTTGGGCAAAGCGGACTGAGTGACCTTGTGGGGAACATGGCGCTGACCGGGTTTACGGCACCTAAGATTTTGTGGCTTAAAAACAATCACCCTAGACTATTTGAGCGAGTTGATATGGTGCTATTGCCTAAAGACTATATTCGTTATAGATTATCGGGTGACTATGCGACAGATTACTCAGATGCGTCAGGAATGTTGCTGCTGGATGTGGCGAACAAATGCTACTCTAAGCCCGTGCTGGATTTCATCGGCATTACAGCGCAACAGTTGCCTAAACTTTTTGAATCGTATGATGTCACCGGTACCCTTTCTGATGCGCTTAAAGAAGCGCTTGGCCTCACGATGTCGCATGATGTGCTGATCGTCGGCGGTGCGGGAGATCAAGCGGCAGGTGCGATTGGAACGGGCACGGTAACAGAAGGTGTGGTTTCTGTGACACTTGGTACATCAGGTGTGGTGTTTGCGGCACATGACGGATATAAAGTGGATGGCCAAAATCGCCTTCATGCGTTTTGTCATGCAAGTGGCCGATATCACTCGATGGGTGTGATGCTTTCTGCTGCGAATTGCCTTAAGTGGTGGTCTGAACAAGCGGCTTGTGCCGATATTGAGACGCTTTTGGGTGAAGTCAATGCAGAAATCTCTGAAACGGTGTTTTTGCCGTACCTCATGGGTGAACGCACGCCATACCCAGATCCAAATGCCAGAGGGACTTTTGTCGGGCTCGACATGAATACGGGCCGCAAGGAAATGACGAAAGCGGTGCTTGAAGGGGTTGCGTTTGGACTGAAAGATTCACTCGACATTTTGGTGGATATGGGCATTCCGGTGGATGAAATCAGGGTAATCGGCGGTGGGGCAAAAAGCCAGAAATGGCGACAAATTCTCGCAGATGTGTTCGGTCACAAGATTGTGGGCATAAACACGAATCAGGGCGGTGCACTTGGTGCGGCGATTCTGGCGGCAGTGGGTGACGGCGTATATGCAAGTGTAGATGAAGCGACAAACGCAATTATCAAAACGGTTGAAGCAACTTCTCCTGACCATAAGCGTCACGCCGTGTACCTTAAAAAGCACGAAAAATACAAAGCGCTTTATCAGGCTTTAAAGCCGTATTTTAACCTATAAAACCATTTGACTGACGCTGCAGAGGTAAAACTGCAGCGTTTTTATTGTGTTTATAACCGTTATAAAGTAGAATTGTATTAAAAGATAAACATAAGGAGGCAATAATGAGAGTTGGCATATTGGGTTCGGGAACCATGGGAAGCGGCATCGTACAAACACTTGCGATTTCAGGGTATAGCGTCGTCATGCGAGATCTAGATGAGGCAACCCTCGAACGTGGGTTCAAGTCGATAGAGAAAGCGCTTAGCAAGTTGGTAGAAAAGGGAAAGATCACACAAGAGGCACGCGAAGGGGCGCTTGGAAAAATCTTCTGCACGGTGGAGTTGAGTTTGCTTTCCGACTGTGATGTGGTCATCGAAGCCGCAACTGAAAATATGTCCGTCAAGAAAAAAATCTTCGCAGAACTGGACGGCGTGATGAAACCGGAAGCGATCTTGGCAACCAATACGTCATCGCTTTCAATCACGGAGATTGCCTCTGCTACGAACAGACCAGACCGTGTTATAGGCATGCATTTCTTTAACCCGGTTCCCGTGATGAAACTCGTCGAAATCATAAAGGGCATCGCAACATCAAAGGAAACGTACAATATCATAGAGCGCCTTGCAAAGAACGTGGGCAAAGAACCTGTGAAAGTGGAAGAGGCACCAGGCTTTGTTGTGAATCGCATTTTAATCCCGATGATCAATGAAGCGATTGGCATCTATGCAGAAGGGGTAGCCAGTGCAGAAGACATCGACAAAGCGATGATGCTTGGCACGAACCATCCCATAGGCCCTCTGGCATTAGCCGATCTCATCGGGAACGATGTGAATCTTGCGATCATGGAAGTGCTGTATGAAGAGTTCAGCGACTCAAAATATCGCCCCCATCCGCTGCTCAGAAAAATGGTTAGGGCAGGACACCTTGGACGCAAGACAGGACAAGGGTTTTACACGTATTAATAGCGTTATGTAAAGCGAAAACACTGTGGATACAGTGTTTTTTTTTATAAAAAAAAACAAAAGTTTTTATTCATTAAGTTTTAAGCGGTTAAACTTTTTTTCTTTTTCGCCACGATCAAATAAACACCAACCAATATGACCAGTGCACCCACGACCATCTGTGCATACAGCGCTTCATCGAGTAACAGGACGCCCCACAGGATGCCGAAGACCGGCATCAGGAAAGTGACGGAGAGCGCCGGTGTTGGACCCATTTCCTTGATGAGATAGTAATAGATGAGGTATGCGATGGCGCTGCAAAGGATGCCGAAGGCGATCATCGTCATGGCGATGTTCGGTGTGACTTTACTGGTGACGCCAGTGGTCAGCAAGAATGGAAACAGCGCCATGCTTGCGAAGAGTTGACTTCCACCTGCCATGGCTTTTGCTTCGATGTTTTGGCCATATTTTTTTATAAGCGCTCCGGAAAGACCATAGCAACACGTCGCAAACAAGCAAGCTGCTATCGCGAAGTAGGAGATCGCCGTACTAGGTAGCGCTTTACTGCCACTTATAATGGCGACACCAGTCATCCCAGTCAAAAGGCCTATGGTCTTTCGAAGCGTGAGCTTCTCTTTTAAGATCAGTGAAGCAAACAGCGCACCGAACATCGGCGTCATGGAGTTGATGACGACAGAAATTGATGCGGGGATATGTAGCGCTGCGAAGGAGAATAACGAAAACGGAATCGCGGAATTGATCACGCCTATGACAAGCAAGAACTTCCAGTCGCGTTTCCACTGAATTTTAAAACCGGTGAAGTGAAAAATGACGAGGAGAAAAACGGCGCCGACGAACAGTCTGATGTTTGCCGTACCAATCGCACCAAAAACTGGGGCTAGTACGCGCATGAAGATAAAAGAACCACCCCATATAGCAGATAGTAAAACCAATAATAGCACATTTTTTGTTTGCATGATAAGCCCCTTGTCTTCTTGATTTTGATAGATATGTTCTTTATCTATTATAAATGATAGAAACACACTTTTGGGGGTATTAATCGCATTAATATATTAATTTTTTAGGGCATTTTGTTTGGAGTGGTATTATGAAAAGTAAACTGTTGTCACTGGTCATTGCGAGCCTTATCACAGCCATATTGTTTTCCCAATTTGGCCTTCTTAGGCGCGAGCAAATCACCGCACTTGAAAAAGCCAATCGCCTCGCGGCTTCTCAAGAACTGTCGATTATCACAAGTAACATGCAAACGGTTCTCAATTTAAGTATGCAGTATGCGGAATTCTTTGAAGTGCTCATCGCAAACAATCCGGAGACACCTGAAGAAACCATCACGATTTATGCTGCGTCCATCATCGAAAACAATCCGATGGTTCATAATGTCTCCATCGCACCGGATGGCATCGTCGAATACATTTACCCTATTGAAGGAAATGAAGCGGCGATCGGCCACAATTTATTTGAGGATCCCAACAGAGCATCCTATTTGTACAAAGCGATGGAAACGCGTCAATCCGTTTCTCAAGGCCCAGTAGAGGCTATTCAGGGGGGAATGTTGATTTTCAACAGACGCGCGATTTACACTATGGAAAGTGGCGAGGAGAAATTATGGGGTTTTTCGACGATCGTCATCAACTTCGATAAAATGCTTGAATCGTTTCAGCTTAAGCCAGAAAAGGGCGATTACCAATTTGCCATGAAGGTCGAGGCCGCAAATGGTCACGAGGATTTTTTGTGGGGTCATACAGAAATATTGGAACTGGATGCGCTGAAACAAAGCATCGTCTTGCCAGGAGAAGAGTGGGCATTTGCCATCTATCCTGTGGGCGGGTGGGCTCGTGGCAGTTCGACTTTTCAGAGCCTGACGTATCTCATTTACACCATGCTTATTATGGTCTTCATTCTTAGTTTCTTCTATATGATGCACTATTTTAGAATAATGGATTTCACGAAAAAGGACACATTAACAGGCGTGTTGAATCACAAATCGTTTAGAAATTTCGTGGACAAGCAGCTAAGGCAAGGCAAACACCTAGCAATTGTCATCATCGACCTGGACCGTTTCAAAGAAATCAACGATACATTTGGACATCCCGTCGGTGATGAAGTCATCAAAGAAACCGCGAAACGCTTAAGTGGTGCTTTACGCGCTACTGATAAACTCGCAAGAATCGGTGGAGATGAGTTCGCAATCTATATTGATGAGTGCATCGACAATAAAGTTCTTATGCAAATCGAAGAACGCATAAAAACCTCTCTAAGTATGACAATGGAAATAAATCACAACTCAATTAACATCAAATTTTCCATGGGACATGCCATTTCAGGCAAAGATGGTCACTCATATGGCGAACTTTATACATCAGCGGATCGCAAGATGTATTTGAACAAGGGGGCCAATAAATTGCATGCTATTGACAGCAAACAGCAATTATGATATCTTACTATTTAGATAATTATTTAACAAACTTTAATCTCTATTTTATGTATCCTAGGTGGTGTGGATGAATCAAAGAGACTGTGTTAGGGTGCATGCACGCGTGCCATACAAATACATGATCAACAACGCAAAGTTGCTTGTCATGACAGGTGATTGCGTGTTGAGAGAAGGCAGTTTTAAACTTGCGGCATTCGATCTCTCTAAGGGTGGCATTGGTGTCATCACAAAAGAGAATCTTCCGAATGGCGCTTTTTTGACGTTCGATATAAGCATAGAGGACATTCAATACACCATTATGGGCATGGTAAAATGGAAGATGTCAAATGAGTTTACGCACCGTTATGGCATCGAGTTTATGGGAACGGGGAATATGCTTTACAGGCATATTGAAGCTTTAAGCACGAGTCAGTCTTTTTTTCATACAGTTGATCAAAAACACACTGAGCGAAGACGTCATGAGCGACGTGAAATGGTAATGGAAGTGTTATGTAGTGAAATATTTAGAAATGACAACCCAGAAGGTGAGCGCATCACAAATCGCGTCATGCAAATGTATGATTTATCCTTTCAAGGAACTCGAATTCTTTCGAGCCAAAAACTTGCTGTAGGTGCGGTTATTTCCATACAATTTGTGAAAAATAAAAAAATCATCGCATTCAAAGGAAAAATCATTTGGTCGAAGTATACGCTCAAAGGCATAAGCGGCATGCGGTATGCTTCTGGAATCGAATTCATAAGCCTTAATGTCGAAGACCTCCATGCGCTTAAAAGCTTGCTTAGCTGAGCAAGT
>DMYC01000339.1 GCA_003482695.1 Clostridiales bacterium UBA8960 | reverse complement strand
AGCGATATTCTCGCGCCATACATGACTCGCGTCAAGATGTCGCGTCCTAAATCGTCTGTGCCAAAAGGAAATGAAAGGTTGAATTTCTTGCCTGTTGGATACTTATATTCAACGCCTTTATACTCAATCGTGTAATTATAATCGTAACCTTGCTTGTTCTTTAGAAGGTTATAAGAAAAATCCAGTTTGACCTGATCACCATCCGGCAAATCGTAATAGTATATTTTGTTGATCACATCGCGTTTCGTTCGATCGAGGATAAGTTTTGACACAAGTTTGCCGTTATCCGCGACCACAAACATGTTGTAATCTTTTGAAAGGTGAAGGTTGATGTCTTCATCCACGCTGAAGACTTCGATCATAGGTGGTAGATTTCTAAAGTCGTTGCTTTGGTCAGAGTAACTGTAAGGCGTGATCATTGGACCAAAAATGCCAAATAACATGACCAGTACGATGACGACCACACCGATCATAGCCAATCTGTGTTTTTTAAGACGGCGCCATGCATCTTGCCAGTAGGTCAAACTCGGTCTAGCGATTTCCATATCTTCAGTGTTGTCCTCGAGAAATACAAATCGATTGTCTGCCATGATGATTATTTCTCCTTTCCAAGTTTGATTCTAGGATCGATCAGCGTATAAGCGAAATCGACGATGAGAATCATAATAATATAAAAAGCGGCGTAGAATATGGTCATCCCCATAATGGTGGTGTAATCCCTGTTGCCGATGCTGTCGATAAAGTACCTTCCCATGCCTGGGATGGCGAAAATTTTCTCGATAACGAACGAGCCTGTCAGAATCGCCGCAATCATAGGTCCGATATATGTGACGACTGGAATAAGTGCATTTTTCACGGCGTGTTTCGCGATGACTTTAAACTCGTTAAGCCCGTTCGCCCTTGCCGTTCTGATGTAGTCTTGCCTTAGGACTTCCAGCATGCTCGAGCGCGTCAACCGCGACACGAAAGAAAGGGAATAACCAGAGAGTGCAAGTACCGGACCGATATAGCCTTTCCACGTGTCAATTCCGAATGTGGGAATCCACCCCAGCTTTCCTCCGAAGAAATAGATGATCAGTGTGGCGATGACGAAGCTCGGAATCGTAACGCCGAGTGTCGCCATAAACATGACGATGTAATCGAGCGGTTTGTTTTGTTTGAGTGCGGACATAATGCCCAGTGGTATCCCAAGTGCAATAATCAGGATGGATGCCATCAAACCGATCTTGGCCGAAGTGGGAAAGCCTGCTTCAAGCAAGTCGTTGACACTCGTACCGATTTTGGAGTACGAAGGTCCCAAGTCAAAAGTAATGAGGCCTTTCATATAGTCGAAGTACTGGATGTGTAAAGGCGCATCCAAGTTGTATTTCTGATTCAAAGCCTTGAGTATTTCTTCTGGAACTGCTTTTTCGCGAACAAATGGTCCGCCAGGAATCGAGTGCATCATGGCAAATGTGAGCGTCGCGATAAGCACAATGGTTAAAATGGCTGATAAAATGCGCTTTAGATAATAACCTCCCACTGCTTATCTCCTTTCAAATGTAATCACTATAATCTGGTTTTGTTACAAATTGTTAAAAATTATGTTACAAAATATTTATCATTATAGCACTTTGTTAAGCGCCTTGCTATGATTTTTTTTTTGAACATGGGGGACGAAAACATTGGGACAAGCGAAGTTAGGATGTATCGAACTTCAAAGGACAAAAAAATGGCCGCAAATGAGGAATAAGCTGAGCAATCCCGCCATTTGTCTTTCCATGGTTCGGGAATGAATATTTATGTGGATATACTATTGACTACATAATTGTAATAATAATTACAATAAATATTCTAATCTTAATTTGACTTATTGTGCGAACAAGCCTATGCTTAACATAAGATGTGCGCAGAATGCGTCAATAATTCAAATATACATAGGAGGTGTACTATGTCCCTTAACAAAGTTTGGTTTGACATTTCGGATAATAAAAAAGTCATCTTTGTCTTAGACCCGGTCAATGCGGAGATCCTTGATACGTACAGTGCCGCAGACTTAATGGTTCACATGGTTGACAAAGTGGCTACTGGTGAAACGATGCTGAAAAAAAGAGATGAACTGCCACATAAACTGAATAAGATTATTGAACATGCAATGAAAAAAAATCCCAAAATCGGATATTTCGCTGTTTTACGACTCTCTGAAACGGATGAATTGTTGTGCTCATTAGGCAAAGAGGCTTATATGAAGCGTTTGCTGGCTGTTGGCCAAATTATTGAACGACAAATCGGCAGCAAGGGGTATTATGGTTTTTTGGACGAGTCCGTTCTTTTCTTCCATACGGATGTCGCTGTAAATGAAGAGGATATTGTACGTTCATTAAGGCTTTTCAGTGATAAGCAAAATAAGGAGAATCACGTTCAGAACATTAAAGTTCAGTGCGTGGCTGTGTCCTATCACGGTGAGTTGTTCAATCCGGATTTTGGTTTGGCCTATAAGATGCTTGAGGCGTTAGACAATACTTTGACGTATAAGAAATTGAGTGTCATCACAGATGCGGATATTAGGCGGAATCGCCTTGTCCATGATATTAAATATGCTGTTCCTTTTGGCGAACTGTTTCTTGATTTTCAACCCATCATCGATATTGTTGAAGGTAAAATTTCGAGTTTGGAAGCGCTGGTCAGGTGGAAACATCCTGAACTAGGCTTGATCGGTCCAGATGAGTTCATCAAGATTGCCGAAGAAATCAATGTTGTCTCACAAATAGATCGTTGGGTGTTTGATGAAGTGACAAGCATTCCAAGAGAATATCCCATTCATATCAATCTGTCCTCTCAAGACTTTGAAGATGAGTCTTTTAGGACCCATATTGAGGATGTATTAAAGACGACTACGTCCAGTATAGTTTTGGAGCTCACGGAAACCAG
>DMYC01000347.1 GCA_003482695.1 Clostridiales bacterium UBA8960 | reverse complement strand
ATGTCTCACAAACTGGAGCGCACTTCAAACGCCATGAATGCTTTGGTCGATGCCATGGAGGAAATCGCCAAAGGGTCACATGACCAGACGGTTGCGACGGAGTCGATTACGGATCAGAGCAAACTCATATTGGGGCTGATCGGCACATTTAAACAAGAAGTGGATGAAGTCAATCATTTTTCCATCAATATTTCGATGCTCAGCAGGTCATTGTCGGAGCTGAACGAACAAATCGCAACACTTGGCAAAAGCAACACCCAAAACATCCATCAGCTGGATGGCGAAGTGAAAAACAACGTGCAAAAGCTCAACGATATTAAGGAGATTTTGCAGCTCGTCAAGGCGGTTGCCAGTCAAACGAACCTGCTCGCACTAAATGCGTCCATCGAGGCGGCACGCGCGGGTGAAAGTGGGCGAGGTTTTGCGGTTGTGGCGGAAGAAATTAGGAAGCTCGCGGAAAATACGGATGCGCTATCAGGCAAAATCGACGTTGAAATCAGTTCGATCACGATGTCCTTTGATCATTTGCAATCAGGATTTTCGGGGCTGGTTGGTGCCAATGAGAAGACGATCCTTTCACTCGAGAAGATCTCTGAAAGCATCGAGACATTAGATAAAGGAACGGTTGTTTTAAAAGAAAAAGTGCTGAGCATGGACAAAGGTGTCACGGAAATCATGGGCGCAAACGCGAAACTGTCCACTGGTGCAGAAACGATAAGTGTCGCACTTGAGGAGAGCACGGCGATTATCGAAGAAGTTAAGGCGACAACAGATAGCATCGATAGAGATATTGAGTGGATTAAGGATAGCAGCCGATCGATTGATGCGGTTGTGTCGTCGATATAATACAATAAGTGAGGGCGAAAATGGAAGAGGTAAAAAGACAAAAACTGGACCGTGTGATGGTCATGATCATGATCTTATTCGCTGTTTTGTTTTTAGGTTTTAATCTGATGCGGCTGCCGAATACAGGGGTTTTCGACACGTTTAAAACGAGATATCTGGATGATTTCACGGTGATCCTTATCAGCATTCTTTTAGAGGCGATGCCATTTGTGCTTATTGGTGCGTTTGTGTCGTCGCTGATCCAGATATTTGTATCAGAGGCGTTTATCGTAAAAATCATGCCTAAGAATAGGGTGCTTGGACTGATTGCGGCGTCCTTGATGGGATTTGTCTTTCCAGTGTGTGAATGTGCCATCGTGCCGATTATGCGCAGACTCGTTAAAAAAGGTGTGCCGATTCATGTGGCGATTACGTTTATGCTGGCCGTTCCGATCGCCAACCCAGTTGTCTTGCTGTCGACGTACTATGCCTTTTCCGGTTCGTTTATGTTTGTCTTTTTAAGAGGGTTTCTCGGAATACTCGGTGCAATTACTATTGGTCATTTCGCTGGGAGATTGGCGGGCGATGTTTCGCCTCTTAAGGAAGAGGCGGTGGATGTGGCTTGCGGGTGTGGGCTCGAGCACGATCATAACCATGAACATGACCATGTCCATGTACACGGAAGTAACGTTCAAATCATATCCGAGCTATTGCCTATAAATGCTAAGAAATCCAAGTTTGTTTTAGCTAAAGAAAAAGCAACGCAGGTTATCGGGCATACCGCGGGGGAGTTTTATGATGTCGGTAAATTTTTGATCATCGGTGCAATACTCTCGTCGGTCATGCAGGTCTTTATCCCTAGAAACGCTGTCTTAGCCATAGGAGAGGGAAGTTTGCCTTCGATTATCGTGATGATGACGATGGCCTTTGTACTCTCGCTTTGCTCTGAAGCGGATGCGTTTATCGCGAGAACGTTTATGGGCCAATTCACAACAGGTTCAATCGTAGGTTTCTTGATTTTTGGTCCGATGATCGATATCAAAAATACGATTATGCTTTCAAGCGTTGTTAAACCTAAGTTCTTGATTCAGCTCATATCTGTGATTACGGTCGTGTGCTTTACTTTTGCTGTTCTGATCAATATTTTTGGTTTATAAGGAGGGGACATGAAAAAATTCAACATCAACGCTTTTATTTGGATGGTCGTCCTCTACTTATACGGTTACTTGATTTTTGATTTAATCCGGTCTGGTGACATCCAGCTCTATTTACATCCAAAGATGCTGCCTTATGTATATTTTGCTGGGGGCGTGATCCTGATCCTCGCCACTTATCAGACGACGCGGGTTTTCAGGGCGACGCATGTGACTAAAATCTATAAAGGGCATATCCTGTTTTTGATTCCTCTCCTGCTGGCATTTACAGTCAGCCCAAAAGGGGTTTCGATACAAATGGCAGAAAATAAAGGCGTGTATACCATCAATAGTTCCAACCTAAAACAGCCCAATGACTACATCCCACCTCTACCTGATGACGATTCTGTTTATGAGGTGGTGAATTTCATGGCTGTGCTCACGGAAATGTACTACACGCCGAAAGTCTATGAAGACAAAACGGTTAAACTCACCGGATTTTATTATAAGGAAGCGGACTACGATGAAAATGCGTTCTTAATCGCACGTATGCTCGTCAGCTGCTGTGCTGCGGATGCGCAGGTTGCGGGGTTTAGGTGTGAATGGGAGAATATTGGAACACTTGAGCAAGGGCAATGGTACGAAGTGGAAGGCAAAGTGAGGCTGGATACGACGTATAATGAGCTGTTCAAGATGGATGAGACGCTCGCGACGATAGAGGTCATCCGTGCGGTGCAGGTGAACGAGCCTGCGAGCCCTTATATTTTTCCATAGGGCGAGTTATGTCAACGATTTGACTTGAAGCATCGTTTGACGTGTGGTAAAATATCATGAAAAGCGAGGGAATGCTCATGACAAAAGGACAAATTGAGTCGAAGATAAGCGAAGCGGTGAGTAAGTTTGAAATTGAGCAAATGGGACGCGGTCCGGAAAAAATCAAGACGACGATCGTTCAAGACTTGATCATCATCCGCTTGACAGGGTTTTTAAGCAAATCTGAAAAGAGCCTGGCTGAAAGTAAAGACGGCATCGATTTGATCAAGAAAGTCCGAATGGCGCTATTTGAAAATGCGCTTGGTCGGCTGATTGATGCGGTTAAAGGCATTATCGATATTGAAATTGTTTCCACACATTCCGATGTCAGTACGAAAACGGGCGAGAAAATCATCGTGTTTGTGTCGAGTAGCAATATTGAAGAGATTATAAATAAGTAATTGATTTGGAAGATGAATTGAATGGCAAAGACCAGTCAAACGTAAGCCAATAGCAGTCATACCGAGAGGTGGATGCGCTATTGGCTTTTTATTATGCGAATATGTGAATTTGGGAGGATAATTTGACAGAACAAGCAAAGGTTATTACGAAGTCGGTGCCTAAGGTGGCGATGATTTTTTCAGGTATTGTGATTATGCTTTGCCTAGGCACCATTTATTCTTGGAGCGTTTTCAGATTGCCTATTGAGGCTTGGCTTGGC
This sequence comes from Clostridiales bacterium UBA8960, assembly GCA_003482695.1. Lineage (GTDB taxonomy): Bacteria > Bacillota > Clostridia > Peptostreptococcales > Acidaminobacteraceae > Fusibacter_C. The sequence goes on along the minus strand of DMYC01000347.1, from coordinate 278 downwards.
GTTGGTTCAACTCAGAGTGGGCTGCCTTATATGACGGCACTCGCTGTGTATGCGGTTTCCATGATGCTAACGGGGCGGGTTCTCGATCGGTTCAGCCCATTTTCCGTCGTGCTCGTTGGGAGTGGTTTTGTTGCTGCAGGCTGGATTTTATCCGCTTATGTCGACAATATTTTTGCGCTCACCATGACTTACGGCGTCCTCAGCGGGGCCGGCGTGGGAATCATCTACGGTGTGCCGATGTCGGTGGTTGCCAGATGGTACCCCGAGCGAAAGGGCCT
>DMYC01000034.1 GCA_003482695.1 Clostridiales bacterium UBA8960 | reverse complement strand
CAGAGGAAAGACTTTTTGAACTCAGTAAACAAGTTAAGGATATTATTGTTGCCGAGTTAAATTATGGACAAATGAAACTCGAAGTTGAACGCGTCGTTAAGGGAAATTGCCCAGTAAGATTTTGTGGCAAAGCCAACGGTGAAGTTTTAACACCAGAAGAGCTCATTCAAAAATTTAAGGAGGTATTATAATGAATCATCCTTTAGTTGAAAGCGCTTTCCGTATGGATAAATTTCCACATATCTGGTGTCCAGGTTGTGGTCATGGTATTATTATGGCTTCAATAGCTCGAGCAATTGAGAAACTAGGCCTTGAAAAAGATAAAGTGTGTATCGTGTCAGGTATTGGTTGTTCATCGAGAGCACCTGGTTACATGGATTACAATACACTTCACACGACGCATGGTAGAGCACTTGCTTTTGCAACAGGTGTAAAACTCGCAAACCCTGAGCTTGAAGTAATTGTTATCGCAGGTGATGGAGACTTGTCAGCGATCGGCGGCAACCACTTGATTCACGCTGCAAGACGAAATATTGGCATAACGACGATTTGTTTCAATAACAACATTTACGGTATGACGGGTGGGCAGTATTCACCAACGACGCCGACTAATGAAAAAGGTACAACCGCACCATATGGCAATATCGACAAACCGTTTGACATCACTCAACTTGCAATTGGTGCAGGCGCAACATATGCGGCTAAAACAACCGCTTATCATGTCCCTCAAATGGATAAGTTGATGGAAGCGGCTATCGCACACCAAGGTTTTTCTTTAGTTGAAGCGATTTCAATCTGTCCGACATATTATGGCAGAAAGAATAAAAAAGGAACCGCTGTCGACATGATGACTTTCCTTAAAGACAGTTTCATCGATGTGAAAGTTGCTTAAAAATTGCCTCCTGAGAAAAAAGAAGGCAAGTTCTTAATGGGCGAGTTTATCAATAAAGTGGAACCTGAGTATACAAAAGAGTACGATAGAATAATTGAGCAGTTAAAAAAATAACCGAGGAGTGAATGAGATGAGTAGACAGTTAGAGTTAAGATTATCTGGTTCAGGTGGACAAGGTTTGATTACTGCTGGAATTATCCTTGCTGAAGCAGCACTAAAAGACAATAAGAATGCGATTCAAACACAAAGCTATGGTCCAGAAGCAAGAGGTGGCGCAAGTAAAGCTGAAGTCATCATCAGCAGTGATGCGATCGATTTCCCGAAAGTGACGCTTCCTAACATGACGTTGGCACTGACTCAAATAGCTTGCGACAAATATATTTCAGACATATCTGAAGATGGAACCGTTATTGTCGATGAAGGGATTGTTTTGCCAGATAATATTGTCGCGAAGCATATTTATAGAATTCCTATCATAAAGACGGCGATCAATGAAGTCGGTAAAGAAATCGTCGCAAACATCGTCGCACTCGGTTTAATCGTCGGATTAACCGGAATAGTCACCAATGAAAGTCTTGAAGCCGCAATTCTGTCAAGAATTCCAAAGGGAACCGAGGAACTTAACAAGATGGCGCTTCTTAAGGGATATGAGTTGGCTAAAAACCTTAAATAGTGACAAACAAATCGATTTTGGAGCGTTAAAGCATGGGTAGATCAGATTTATTAGGACGAATTAGACAGCAGTATCTAACGTTGAGTAAAAGTCATAAAAAAATTGCAGACTATATTTTATCCAATTACGATAAAGTCGCTTTCATGACAGCTTCCACACTTGGGAAACATGTCGACATAAGCGAGTCTACAGTTGTTAGATTTGCAGGTTCAATTGGTTATGCAGGTTATCCAGAACTTCAAAAGGAACTCCAAGAGACGATTAAGACGAAGTTGACAACTGTACAGCGTTTCGAAATGTCAAAAGATCACAATGAAGCAGCGTATTTAACGAAAATCATGATTAATGATATCGAAAATATTCGCCTAACAATCGACCAATTTGACGCTGATTTGATCAACAATTTTATCGATGAAATCATTCGCGCAAGAAAGGTCTATATTTTAGGACTAAGAAGCTCATCGGTTTTGGCAAATTACTTGGGTTTTTATCTTAACTTTATCATGCCGGAAATTCATGTAATTCACGAAACCGCTCAAGATGTATATGACCAACTTTTAAATTTATCAAAAGAAGATGTGATGATTGTTATGTCTTTCCCAAGATACTCTAAGCGTACGTACGATTGTGTAGACTATGCTATAAAAAACGAAACGACGATTTTAGGTATAACAGATGGACTCAATTCACCGCTTTTCGAAAAAGTCAAATATTGCTTAACTGCCAAGTACAGCATGAATACTTTCATAGATTCATTCGTTGCACCTATGAGCCTGATCAATGCCATTATTATCGGTGTCAGTCTCAGAAAAGAGGGCGTTGAGAAAAATCTTGAAAAACTGGAACGTATTTGGGAAGAATATGGCATCTATGGTTTAAAGTAAATGAGTGGACGCGGGTCTAGAGCAACAGTTAAAGACTCGCGTCCATTATTGTTTGCTTAAATTGACATAATAAGCTATAATTTTAATGTCACCACTTTGTTGGTGCTTTTTATTTTGAAATTGGGAGATTATCATGTCTTTATTACAAATCGCGATTGATGGACCTGCGGGTTCTGGTAAAAGCACTGTGGCAAAAGCAATCGCCAATCGTTTAGGAATCACGTACCTGGACACAGGCGCGATGTATCGGGCGATAACGTGGTTTGCACTCGAACAGAACTTTGATGTTCACTGTTCAGAATCGTTAAAAGAGGCGGTTTTGCAAATGGCGTTGAGCATTTCACCGACTCAGATTTTTGTCGGTGGAACGGATGTCACTGAAGCGATTCGTTCGCC
>DMYC01000312.1 GCA_003482695.1 Clostridiales bacterium UBA8960 | reverse complement strand
CATTCTGATAAAGAGCATGCACAGCATCATCGATAAATCACCCTTTAGCTTTTAGACTTTTTGCGATGCTGAAAAAAGCCTTGACCACTGGAGAGTTCAGTTGCGATTTAAGCGCAACCAGACTCACATTCCGATATAGTTTCGGTTCAATCGGTATCATGATGACGTCAAATTTGTAAGTTTTCAGCGCCGTCTCTGAAACCATCGTTATGCCTAGACCCACTTCAATCATCGCGAAAACGGTTGAGAGCAGTTGAAATCTGTATTTTATGTTAGGTGCAACATTGTAGTTTTTAAGGAGCTGTTTTAAGAATGTATCTTGATCATTATCGGGCATAATAAATGGAAAATCTGGGATTTGGCCGATTTCGATTTTCTCTTTGCTCTGGAAAAGGGGCGTGTTAGGTGCAACGACCATGAGTTCATCGTATAAATATGGCAATTTATAATAATCTTTTTCAATGTATTTTTCCTCGAGGACGGCGATATCAATACTGCCGTCCTCGAGTTTTTCTTTTATGATTTCGTAATCCGAATCGATGAGTTCAACGGTGATATTGGGGTAGCGCTCATCATAGATTTTCATGATTTGGGGTAAAATTCTTGAAGAGGCTGTGGCAAAACTGCCAACGCGCAATGTTCCTGCTTCAACGGCGTTGATGGCATGAACTTCGTTGTACAATCGATCTTCAGTGATTACCATCGTTTCGATTAAGCCTTTGAGCAATTCCCCCTCTTGAGTGAGTTGTACACCCGCTTTCAACCTGTGAAAAATGGAAAAACCCAGTTCCTTTTCAAAACTGTTTATCGCATGGCTAACGGCCGACTGTGTCATATTCAGCGTTTCAGCGGCTTTTGTGAAGCTGCCCGTCTCAATAATTTGCTTGACGATTCGATATCTCATGATAAACCTCTCCTGTTTAAATACACGCTCTGCATGAATTATTTTCATAATTAAAATGCAAAACATTCATTTTACTTGTTTCTTATTATCCATTATAATCAATTTTGATTCATAATGAAAGAGATGAAAGGTGTGCTGACGTGTTGAGAAGAAAAGGATTGATGGATTATAACATTTTACTTATACCGAAGTTGATTTTGGGACTTTTTTTAGCTTCGCTCGGAACGGTTATGATGATTCATGCCAATATCGGCTTATTTCCATGGGGTATTTTAAACGCTGGACTTTCCAATGCTTCAGGGCTGTCTTTCGGCATGTGGAGCCAAATCATCGGCCTCATGATTCTCATGATTATGGCAATTTTCAAGCACTACCCTGGATTAGGTACACTATTCGATATATTTTTTGTCGGTTTTTTTATAGATTTGATAGAAGCTTCAAGACTCATGCCTTCACCAGATCATTTGGTGATGAAACTCATTTTAAGCATCACTGGATTGTTTGTCCTCTCTTACGGCGTGTCACTTTATATGAGATGCGGCCTTGGTGCAGGGCCAAGAGATGGACTCATGTTGATGCTGATGAAGATGACAGGCGGCTCAGTGACGGTTGTAAAATCAGTGATTGAGCTTTCTGTGACGGTTCTCGGCCTATTGCTTGGTGGTCCTTTCGGATTTGGAACGATTATGTTGGCGATCCTGGGCGGAAAGGTCATGAATCTTGTTTTTAAGTGGACGAACTATGATGCATCAAAAGTTCCTCAGAAAAGTTTGCTTGATTTGTGGAAGCAACAGGCGACTGTGTGATAAAATGAGTTTGGAATGATCAAGGGGACAGTCCCCGTGGTCATAGTGACTAAGGGGAATGTCCCCTTGATCATAAATTCTTTTGGAAAAAAGGAGCAGCCATGACACCCGATAAGAAGATCACATTGATTCAAGAACAAATGGCTCAGTATGGCATTGACGCCTATATCGTGCCGACAAGCGATTCACACGCAAGTGAATACTTGCCAGAATTCTACAAAACAAGAGAATGGGCTTCCGGTTTCACCGGTTCTGCAGGAACACTCGTCATCACCAGGAGCAAAAGCGCACTCTGGACAGATGGCAGATACCACATCCAAGCTGAAGGCGAACTCAAAGACACAAACATCCATCTGATGAAAACAGGACAACCTTCAGTACCGACGATTGCGAGCTGGCTCATAAGCGAACTCAATGATGGCTTTACTATTGGCTTCAATGGCTTTCAAATGATGACAGGTGAAGTTGAAAACTTGTCTTCTCAAATGAAAGAACTAACCGTAACATGGGACTTTACTTCAAACCTCATCGACAAATTATGGTTGGACCGCCCTCAAAAACCATGCGAAAAAGTCTACCAACACAGCCCCGCTTACGCAGGCGATTCAGCGATTACCAAAATTGATCGCGTCCGAAAAACGATGCTCGAAGCCGGTGCAAATGGTCATTTGATATGCAAACTCGACGACATCGCATGGCTGCTCAATTTACGCGGAGACGACATCACACACAACCCTTATTTCTTATCTTATCTATACGTTTCTGAAGAAGATGCGACGCTTTATATCGCACCGCTAAAACTCAACGCAGATATCATAGAACTTCTCAGAAACAATCGTGTGAACGTCAAACATTATAAAGACATCATCAAAGATTTGGATCTGTTGAGATCAGATTCCATCGTCATGATCGATAAAGCGACCACGCCTTATCATTTGTTTACACGGATGGACGCCAATGCGAAAAAAGTCATTCACCGCAGAAATCCAAGCACTGATTTTAAAGCCATAAAAAGCGATGTTGAACTTGACCATCTAAAACAGTGTTATATCGATGATGGCGCCGCAGTTGTGAATTTCCTATATTGGCTCGAGAAAACCGTACCAAATGGTACATTAAGTGAAGTGGATATTGACGAAAAAATAACCGCACTCCGAGCGGAACATCCTCTATATCAAAGCAGAAGTTTCTCTACGATTGCTGCTTATAAAGACCACGCTGCAATCATGCATTACCGTGCAACGCCTGAAAACTCATACATCATCGAACCCAAGGGTTTATTGCTCGTCGATTCCGGCGGTCAATACCACCACGGCACAACCGATATTACGCGAACGGTAGGCGTTGGCCCACTGACTGAACAAGAGAAGATGGATTACACATTGACTCTTAAGAGTATGATGGCCCTTTCTAGAACGCGATTCTTAGAAGGTGCCACAGGTACACATTTGGATCAAGCGGCGCGTCAAGTCATGTGGGCACATGATATGGATTACAAAAGTGGCACTGGACATGGCATCGGTTATTTCTTAGGCGTACATGAAGGCCCTCATCGCGTCGCCATGCACCTTTCCGATGTCGCACTTGTACCTGGTATGGTCTTGTCCAACGAACCTGGTGTATACCGCACTGGCGTGTCTGGTGTAAGGCTGGAAAACATCATTTATGTTGTACCGCATTTGGAAAACGCGTTCGGGCGATTTTTCAAATTTGAAACTTTAACGATGTGCCCATTCGATCTAAATGCAATTGAGCTTAGTATGTTGACTAGCGAAGAAAAAAATCAGCTAAACGATTATCATAAAACGGTAAGAGCCCAATTAACACCACTTTTATCAAGTGATGTTGCATCGTGGCTTGCACACGCCACACGTGAAGTGTAATACCATATGAAAAAAAAAGATCAAGGACATCATCCTTGGTCTTTTGATTTTTTTTGATCCATTTGCGTCTGTCCCCATGCTGCCAGGGCTTTTAATGCTGGAATCAGGTCTTTTCCTTCTTTTGTCAACTCATACTCCACTCGTGGGGGTATTTCCATATATTGATTGCGAAGTATTATGCCATTTGCCTCAAGTTCTCTTAAAGATTGAGTGAGCATCATATTGGTGATGCCTACGATTTCGCGGTCCAGCGCATTATAGCGCATGACACCATTTTTATGAAGCGCCCATATGATCGGGAGTCGCCATTTGCCCCCTATTATGTTCATCGCATATGTCATGGGGCAGTTCTTAGGGTTTTTATCTTTTTCGTTAAAGGGACTCATAAAGTTGCCTGCCATCCTTTCTATTGATGTTGAAACTCTATACACAGTTTTTTCTGTGTTAGGTAGAAAATCTTGCATACTTGTTATTTGTATTGTGCTTGATATAATACTACCATAAAGCAAGAAAGCAGGCTATAGCTTTTAAAAAAAAATGGAGGTTATTATGATTACGTATGAAATTTTGGAAGGGGAACACATAAAGAAAATAGGTCATCTCTGCAATGCTTTGATGACCTACCAAAAATCTGTGGCACATATTGCTCCGGAACGCTTTGATACCATGAGCTTCGAAACACGCCTTGTTCCCTCTTATAATAATGCAAGAGAAAACCAACTCATCGCTGTAAAAGAAGGCGACAATTACGTTGGCTATGTCTACAGCAACATTTCGCACAAATCTGTTTACGACAATGCCTTTGCAACGTTTTTCGACATGGACTCCGTTTCAGGTGATTATGTTGGCTGTTTATCACAATTCTATCTTGAAGACGCTTACCGTGGCCAAGGCATCGGTTCAGAACTCTATCGCATGGCACGCGAGTGGATGGATGGCTTTGTGGACGTCAAGGACTTGTTCATCTACGTATCAAACGGCAATACACCTGCACTTGAATTTTACAAATCCAAGGGGTTTAAAGTAAGTCACGATATACTAGATGGTTTTATTACCGTGCTTAGAAAGTAGCTTTGAGTTCCAAGAATTCTTCGACCCCAAACGGTCCACCTTCTCTACCAATACCCGATTGCTTATATCCACCGAACGGCGCGTTGACATCGCGCCTTCCGTTATTGATATAAACCGTTCCCGTTCTCATCGAACGCGCGACGCGTTTTGCTTCTTCTTCAGGTCCGAATACGGCACCTGCAAGCCCATAGATGGAATCATTGGCGATTTCGATCGCTTCTTCTACAGTATCATATGGAATGACACAAATGACCGGGCCAAAGATTTCTTCTTGGGCGATGGTCATTTTATTGTCGACATCAGTAAACACAAAAGGTTTTACATAATAACCCTCGCCAGGTTCAACGGCTGGTACCTCTCCAAGTAGAACCGTTGCACCTTCAGAAATGCCTAATTCGACGTATTTTCTCACTTTGTCGTATTGTTTTCGACTGGCAAGTGGTCCAATATTCGTTTGGGGATTCGTCGGATCGCCAACAACATATTCTTTTGTCACGGCTATGATCAAATCCTCGATTTCTTTTTTTCGATTTTGGGGCACGATCATTCGCGTCCATGCGGCACATGTTTGACCAGTATTATCATAACAACTGCTCAGTCCTGATCGTACGGCGGCTTCATAATCCGCACCTTCTAATATAACATTTGCCGATTTGCCACCAAGTTCAAGTGCGACTTTCTTCACTCGGTCAAGCGCCAATTTGCCCACTTCTTTTCCCGCAGAAGTCGAACCCGTAAACGAAATCATATCCACTTTGGGATGCTTTGCCAGTGCGTTTCCCACTTCCCCAGCCTTTCCTGTCACCAAATTGAATACACCCTTTGGCATCCCTGCTGCCTCTATGCCCTTTGCCAGAATCATCGCAGATAAAGGGGTCATTTGTGATGGTTTTAGGACCACTGTGTTCCCACACAATATCGCAGGGACGATTTTCTGCATCACTTGACCAAGTGGATAATTCCAAGGCGTGATGCATCCGACGACACCGATGGGTTCCTTAAGGACCACTGAATGTTCCAGTTGCACCTCGAATTCAAACGTCTCCATCAGCTTTATATAATTTTTAAGCCTACCGATTGGCATTTTAACATGCGCACGTTCCGCCCAATCTCGTGGCGCACCGAGCTCTTTGACTTCAATATCGATAAGTTGCTCGCGATTCGCTTCCAAATATTCTAGAACGCTTTGCATCAGTCGAACCCGTTCTTGAACGGGTGTCGCAGCCCACTTTGGAAAAGCGCGACTTGCCGCTTCCACTGCCAAATTCACATCGACCTCACCACCTCGTGGTACCGATCCCACGACCGATCGGTTTGCTGGGTTCTCAACTTCTATTACTTCCCCTGAAAAAGGTTCTATCCAAGAACCATCTATAAAAAGCTTATCAAAATGCATCATTTGCGTTGTCCTCCTTTTAGTCCTATTCATATTTATCCAATTTCTTTAAATTATATCACATCAAATGTTAACAT
>DMYC01000003.1 GCA_003482695.1 Clostridiales bacterium UBA8960 | reverse complement strand
AGAATCTGATATCTGGTAGGTTGCATATTCCTTGACATAATACTCATATTTGGCAAAAATAGATTCAATTTTTCTAGAGTTATTGACCATGCCATACAAAGAGGAAAAGAGTTTACGGCGTTCAATTTGGTAATCATAGAGTAGGATACAGCTTCCTAAAGCATAGAAATATTTTTGCTTATAATAAGCTTGCATCACGAACTCTTCGACGATAAAGTCTTCAGCGCTCTCAATATTTGCGATCAGCGCCTCTTTCTCTTTTGAAGTCAATGTAGAAAAATCTATTTTTGTAGAAAGGCCATGTTTGTCAAGAAACGAGTTGAACTCACTTTTGGCATGCATGACTTGATAAATGTCGGAAATGGCTTGGCGCCCGCGATTGGCGAATATATTTCTATAATTTGGTATGCCGACGACTTTATCAAGATGATAATGAAGTGCGTAAATCCACCATTTGCCGATATTGTTATATGAAAGTGCGTGATTGCTTTGAATGGCACGCTCGTAATAATGCATCGACTGCTTTACTGGCGTTTGATTAACGTCGAAGCGCTCATTTGAACTGATTTGGCCAACAGACCATAATGCTGAACCATAATTCATCCCCGCGTTGATCATATAAAGGTTCATGGCCTTCTCAGGATTTGGTTTTCTGAAGTTGTTGCCATAAAAGTACATATCTGCGAGTTCGGCAGAAACCAGTGGATTATTCCTTGTTTGTGAATCGACGTAAGTCTTTATCGCGATGGCACCTAAATGGCCGCTAATTCCGTATTTATAGGCAATGTCGATAAAATCATAAACGTCCATTACACTTAAATTATACTGATCCATTAGGTTGATCAGAGGCTGTATTGGATTATTTTCAACCAGATTGCCCGAATTTGAGCCTGATATGATCCCCGGATGTTGCTCAAGAACTTGTATTAATGGCTTAAAGTCATCGATGTGAAAAGCCCAAAAGACAATTAAAGTTAGCGCGATATAGGGTTTGTCCTTGAAACTGGATGAAATTTGTTTATAAAAAAACATATTCTCATCTGAGCGCAGTTCCATATCGGTAATTAAAAGCTCGTTGATCCAGTTATCGAACGCCGTTTTGTTGTAGTTTCTAAGCAAGTAGCGGCAAGCGACGAGCGTCTCTTCGACAAAGTACTCGTCAAAAGTTTGAATAAAACGTTCTCTGAATTTTGATTCTTTTCTCTTAGGGTCTGTTTGCCTTGTAAACAAATTAGAGATTCTGCTGGCATTACTCTTCCCACTTTGAAGAATTGCGAGATTATCAGGGCTGTTTAAAAAATAAAGTGGGAAAATTGAAGTGAAAAATGTCGTTTGATTGACATTTTGATAATCACTTCCTTGGTAGACATAAGTGTCCAGAATACCATTCATTAATTTTTTCATCACCATCGACAAATTTGTTCTCATCGCTTACTCCGTTTCAATAATATCCACATTACCAAAATACCAAACACCCATCGTGGTTTTTTCCCATCCAACGACGCGTTTAGAAATCATGAACAAATCCGTAAAATAATACATAGGTAAAACCGGCATTTCTGCCATTAACAAATCTTGTGCTTGATAGAGCAAATCAAATCGTTTTTGACCTTTCTCCGTCTTTGCAGATACAATCAGATCGTCATATGCTTTGCTAGACCATCTGCTTGTATTTATGGGATTGTATGATGTCCAAAGTTCTAACATAGACATAGGATCGGCATAATCGGCAAACCAACTGCCTCTTGCAATCTCAAAATTGCCTGTTGCCTTTGACTCTTGAAAAACGGCCCATTCCTTATTGGTCAACTGAACTTTGATATTCAAATTCTTAATCCACATTTCTTGAATGGCTTCTGCAATCATGCGGTTGGTTTCTGAGGTGTTAAATGAAAGTTCGATTTCTGGAAATAAAGCACCATCGGGATATCCAGCTTCAGCGAGCAGTGTTTGAGCTGTCTTTATGTTATCGGTATAAAGTCCAACGCCATAATTTCCAGCGGTATCGTAAAAGTCATTTCCATTAGCATCAATCAAGCCTGGTGGTGTGAACCCGGTCGCTGGCATTTCCCCTGCACGCGTTACAGTTTCAACAATAGCCTTTTTATCTATCGCAAGTGAAAGCGCTTGTCTGACGCGTTTGTCATCGAGAGGTTTGACATCTGTGTTGTATATGAAAAATGAAATTGCAAGTGAAGGCATAGAGTGATAAGTTGGATCTTCAGCCATAAGTCTAGGAATTTCAGCTAGGGGCACGGAATCAATAATGTCAAACTCTCCGTTATTATAGCCAGTTAGACTTGTGGCGGCATCTGAAACTTGGTAGATGACAATTTGGTCCAGCTTAACCGCTTCTGCATTCCAGTAGTGCACATTTTTTTCCAATATAATACGATCGCCTATACTAAACGATTTAAGAACAAAAGGTCCATTACAGATGATTTTGCCCGGGTCGATCGCCCAAGCGCCATTTGAGCCAGTTTCAACAGCAGACTGATTGACAGGAAAATAAGTGAAGAGTGTCATCAAATCTAAAAAATAAGGCGTTGGGTCTTTAAGTTCAACAACCAACGTTGATGCGTCGATTGCTTTTACGCCAACCTCTTCTCGACTGCCAGTACCTGTGTGGTATTCACGACCACCTCTTAGATAATAGAGTTTATGTGCATACTCAGATGCGACTTTAGGATCTAAAGCGCGCTTCCATGCATATTCGAAGTCATGTGCAGTAACCGTTGAGCCATCGGACCAAAAGGTTTCTTTGAGTTTGAATGTATAAGTCAACCCATCATCAGAAAGGGTATATGCCTCAGCGATAGCGGGCACGATGCTCTTGCCTTGATACCTGAAAAGACCTTCATACATGTTGTTGATGATGCTGCCGCCATATAAATCCTTGTTAAGTTGTGGATCAAGTGTCACGACTTCTGAACCTAAATTCCAATGTAATACTTTAGGGTCATATTCAACGCGTTCTTTAGTCGAAGACGTATTGGCATTCCTAAATATAAACATGATAACGATACCAGAGATCGCTAATAATGCAAATAACTCTTTCTTCATAATGCTCCTCATACAATAAGTAATAGTAAATAGAATTTCTCAACTTTATTATATATAAGATTGTGTCTTTTGTCTTGTGTTTCTTGATAAAAAGCGCGTTATGGAATAAAGACAGT
>DMYC01000210.1 GCA_003482695.1 Clostridiales bacterium UBA8960 | reverse complement strand
CGGATCGAAGAGAGAATGAGTACAATACACAGCACGAACCCTATAGGAAAGGTTGCCTCTAAAGCACTTGTTTGCTCGTGCAATTCAGATTTTATAGCGTAATAGACCATTTTACCATCTGAAAGAAGCATCGAACCCGTTTCAAAAATTGGCGGAAACTGAGGAAATGTCCGAATGTCATACTCGGGAAACGTGTTGGCGGTTTGATAATCAAATGTTTTGTCTCCACTTGAATAGAGGTTGACAAAATCCGTGTCAAAGACATTTATGTTTAATTGTCGGTGTTCAACAAAGCGAGTCAGTTCATCTGAACCGACGCCATGATTCTCAGTCAGGATCGTCTCAATCAGCATGGCATCTTTTGATAAAGAGAGTTGTGCATTATAAAACAAATAGTATGAAAATGACGCGTAAATGAAAACAAAAAGGAATACGATAAGTAAAATTAATCGAATCGCATAGCCCAGTGTTAATTTAAATGTAATGTTAAATCGTATAAGCGAAAAAAAACGTTCAAGTGATTCTGAAATATAGGATGGTCCATTTGGATAATCCGCACCTGGTTTAGGAGGACGTTTTGCTCTTACATGCTTAACCGTTTCGACATTTTTTACATGCTTGACATTTTTGACATTTTTGACAGGTGAAACTGGAACCTTCTTTTCCACTTGTTTTTTGGTTGAAGGCTCAGGGCGTTTCACTTGTTTTGATTCGATGGATTCTTTACTTATGATCTTCATCTTTAAATAAATAACCTACCCCTCTAACGGTATGGATGAATTTAGTGTTAAAACAGTCATCTATTTTACTTCTCAGATAACGGATGTAAACATCGACAATTTTTGTTTCTCCAAAATAATCATAACCCCAAACCTTATCCAGTATCTGTTCCCTGGTTAATGCGATATTCCTATTTTCTGCAAGGTAGTGCAAGAGATCAAATTCTGTTTTCGTAAGTTCAATCGAGGTTTGATCATAATAGGCGGTATATTGATTATAATCGATCTTCAGCTTTCCAGAAATGAAAGTGTTCGTGTTGACGGGTACCTGCTGGGCGGCTTTTTTAAAAATTCTTCTAATGCGAGCAAGAAGTTCTTCTATGGCGAAAGGTTTTGTCATATAATCATCAGCTCCAAAATCCAGCCCCATTACTTTGTCCATTGTATCATCTTTCGCAGTTAACATGATGATTGGTACTTCAGAGTTTAACCTAATGCGCCGACACACTTCCATGCCATTGAGACCAGGTAACATGATGTCAAGTACAATCAGGTCAAAAGCCCCTTCAAGTGCTTTTTCAAGCCCAGTTCGACCATCGTGTGCTGTTTCAATGAAGAAGCCTTCATGTTTTAGTTCAAGTTCTATAAAACGCGCAATTTTTATATCGTCTTCAACAACTAAAATCTTTTGCATGTTACCCTCCGACAGGTTTGACTTTAATATAACTATAGCATTTCAGCTGTTGATTTAAAAGCAAAAAGAGAGAAACGAATGGTTTCTCTCAGATGCGTGATTTTTTATTCCATGCGGTCTTCGTCTTTCTTTTCATCTCCGAATGTAAATGCTTTTTCAAAGTCGAAATTCTTACCTTCTGTATCTAATACCGAAATTTTATATCCAAAGAGGTAAGGAAGGATGAGAATGAACATTGAAACTGGCATGGTGAACAGAATCAAGAGTGCTGCGATGGTCAGTGGAATATCCAATATGCGTTTTGATTTGTTGCCGACCACGAAACTCGTTTTGTGCATTTTCTCAAAGAATTTTTTAACGTCGTCCATGAAATCTGAATTTGATTTGCCCTGACGTCTCATGTGTACGTGTGCGTGGGCTTGACCTTTATTGCCGTTTGCCTTTTGGCCCGCTTTTCCTTTAGCGGTTTTGTTGGATGCTTCAAGATGGATTAATGCTTCCACCATATCCCCATCATGTAGCTCAAGGGCTTCTTTAGCTTCCTTATAACTAATGTTAGCTCTTTCCATGAGCATATCGATTTTTTCTAAACTTACTGACATAATGTCGCCTCCTATAAAATAGTTTGTTTTGTTATCTTGAATTCATTGTAGCAAAGGTTTCTTAATCAGAAACCAAAGATTGGTTAGAATATGGATAGAATTATTACCAAAGCGTAAGCGAATTTTAAAGAATGTTAATATTTTGACTATTGACGCGAAACTATTGAAATGATAATATCATAATCGTTGACAGGTTATTTAATTGAATTGCAAATGGTTTGCATTTATCCCCCCCTTTTTTTATAAATGTAAATTGTCAATTCCAGACGCACATCGGTGCGTCTTTTTTTTATTTCAATATTGGATGAATGCCTGTACAATATATAGTAGAGCGTAAAGTCGTCTCAAAAAAAACTAGTCTTTAAAGACTAGTTTAACGGTTTGTTCCAGTTCTATATAGAGTGGGTGGGCGTGAATCGGATGTAATATGTCCAAAATGGCAAGATAATACCACTTTTGATCGATGAAACCCGCATTGAACTTGTCCCAAATGATGTGGCCAAGGCGCTCATAGTGTCTAGCGATGCTTTTTATGTTGGTCAGCTTGTCGGCACAAACGATGTACATAACATCGATAGGTGCATCGATCAGCCGATTAAGGTATTCTATTTTTCTGTTTTTCCAAGAATCGCACTTGTTCTTTTCTGAACAATAATCCACGTAAGTTCTGACGAGGTGTCCAAACTCAGCTTCGATATCCTCAAGAGATAAAGTCGTATCTTCGACCGTATCGTGCAATATGCCCGCCACGATGACCTCTTCTGGCATGTTGTGTCTGGCGAGTGTAATGCCGACCTCAAGCGGATGTGCGACATACATATCGTTATCGAGTTTGCGCACCTGATTCTCGTGTGCTTTTATTGCCATATGTATGGCTTTATAAATGACCATAATAATCCCCCTAAAGAACTCGTATCTTCTTATGTACAGTTTAACACAGAATCGAATAAAATTTAAGGAGACGTTTATGATCTTAGGCACAGGCGTTGATATCGTCGAAATAGATCGCATCAAAAAAATCATAGAGGACAAGCCGCGTTTTTTAGAACGGTGCTTTACACCACTTGAGCGTGCATTTTTTCTTGAAAAGG
>DMYC01000117.1 GCA_003482695.1 Clostridiales bacterium UBA8960 | reverse complement strand
GTCGTCATGATGGTTTTTGGTTTGGCCGTACTAACCACTTCCCTTTCCAATATACGCTTGGCAGAGAAAAAACAGGATTGGCTTCATGATTATTATAATCTTGAAGGTTTGGTTGAAGAAAAAATCGGAAAACTGGATCAAATCTTACTTGATGTGCAAGAAGCGTCCATTGATTATTTGATCAACGATACCTATTTATTAAATGACCGTGGGGATTCTGATTTGGAACGCCTAACCGATCAACAACTTTTTTCCTTTATCTATATGGAGTTGCTGCAAGCACGTCTTAGCCATGCAATAAAAGGCGATCAATCCTTGGCTTTGTATATGGCTGATTATGATTTAGGGGATATAAGAAACGGTTATGTCTTAAAACCAAGTTATTTCGAGTTTGATACACGCCATTTAGAAGGCGGCTACCCCAAACAAATAACCGTAACTTTAGCTATACTGCCTCCAAACCCCGATAATATAGGAGATAACTACCATTTACTCAATCGGTATGATATTACCAGTTATTATCAATGGCAGGATGCTTTTGAATATGACGATGCTTTTGAGTTTGAGGATATATTTGATGATTCTGATACCGAATTGCTTGATGAACTTCCATCCAACCCTTTGGGTGATACAGAACAGCCACTTCCATGATTGACATTTAATATTAATTGATATATGATATATGAAGTTTGATACATAACGTATGGCACTGTGTGTCGTACGTTTTTGTGAGTTTGTAAGTTAATAACAGGCAATGAAATTGGAGGATTTACAATGATTACAACGGATAACGTGAGTTTAAGCTTTAGCGACAAGCAACTTTTTAAAAACATAAACCTTAAATTCACCCATGGCAACTGCTATGGTGTCATAGGTGCAAATGGATCTGGTAAATCCACCTTCTTAAAAATACTTTCTGGTGATATTGAAGCGACAACCGGTGACATCGCTATTACCAAAGGTGAGCGTATTGCTGTTTTAAAGCAAGACCACTACGCTCATGACGAAGATACTGTACTTGATACGGTTATTATGGGACATGAACGACTTTATAGTATCATCCATGAAAAAGATGCACTTTATGCCAAAGAAGATTTTACTGAAGAAGACGGCATCAAGTCTGCTGAGTTGGAAGGTGAATTTGCTGAGCTTGGTGGTTGGGAGGCTGAGTATGATGCTGAAAAGCTTTTGATTGGTCTTGATATTCCTAAAGATCTTCATAGCAAGTATATGAAGGATCTAACCGGTGCTCAAAAAGTCAAGGTTCTTCTGGCTCAAGCATTATTTGGCAACCCACATATTTTGCTTCTTGACGAGCCTACCAACCACTTGGATTTTAAGTCCATCATGTGGCTGGAAGAATTCTTGATTAACTACGATAACACCGTTATTGTTGTTTCTCATGATCGACATTTCCTTAATAATGTATGTACACATATCGTAGATATTGACTTTGGTAAAGCGAAAATGTATGTGGGTAACTATGATTTCTGGAAAGAATCTAGTGAACTGATGCTTCGTTTAATCAATGACCAGAATAAAAAGGCTGAAGACAAAATCGCTGAACTTAAGTCTTTCATCGCACGTTTTAGCTCAAATGCATCAAAAGCTAAGCAAGCGTCTTCGCGTAAAAAAATGTTGGATAAGATTAATATAGAAGATATCCAACCTTCCTCCAGAAGATATCCTTTTGTAGGCTTCATACCTGACCGCGAAGTTGGCAAAGATATCCTTCGTGTTGAAGGTATTAGTAAAACGGTTGATGGTGTCAAAGTGTTAAATAATGTTACCTTTATTGTTAATAAAGACGATAAGATCGTTTTCTTAAGTGATAATGAAATTGCAAGAACTACTTTGTTCCAGATTCTTATGGGCGAGTTAGAACCGGACGAAGGTACCTTCACTTGGGGTGTTACAACCACCACTTCCTATTTACCAAAAGACAATGGTAAATTCTTTAATGGTGTTCAGTTAAACTTAGTTGAGTGGTTACGTCAATATTCCAAAGATGATGACGAGTCCTATATACGAGGTTTCTTAGGTAAAATGTTGTTTTCGGGTGAAGAAGCTCTTAAAAAAGCCCATGTTCTTTCCGGTGGTGAAAAAGTACGATGTATGCTATCTCGTATGATGCTCTCTGGTGCGAATGTTATCATTCTTGATGAACCTACGAATCACCTGGATCTTGAATCTATTACGGCTGTCAACGATGGTTTAATTGCTTACCGAGGTAATGTTTTGTTCTCCTCTCATGACCATAAGTTTATTGAGACGGTGGCACATCGTATTATCGAGTTATCGCCTAATGGTATTGTGGATCGTATGATGGAGTTTGATGAATGGTTGGCGAATGATGAGTTGCAGGAGACGATTAAAGGTATGTATGAGTAGGAGATTTATAGAAGTTATTATTTAATAGGTCCTATGAAAACCCCTCCACTGTATGTATAACTACGGCCTCATGTTGGTGCGTCCTGCACCAAACTTCGGCGGTCTGCATCCATGCAGACT
>DMYC01000384.1 GCA_003482695.1 Clostridiales bacterium UBA8960 | reverse complement strand
TTTGAAATAGGTTTCACCACATTCGGGGCACACTTTGTCTGGCATATCAACGCCCGCACCGTATACACCATCTGTAAAAAACTCAGAATGCTTGCAACTCTTGCAAATGTAATGTGGTGGCAACGGGTTAACTTCTGTTATATCACTCATCGTCGCTGCAAATGATGATCCGACCGAGCCTCTCGAACCAACCAAAAAACCGTCATCCAAAGACTTCTTTACAAGCTTTTGAGCGATAATGTACATGACGGCATATCCATTGCCTATGATTGAGTTGAGCTCTCTGAGCAGACGTTTTTCGACGATTTCAGGTAATGGGTTGCCATAGATGCGTTCAGCTTTTGCCATACACATTGAGCGGAACTCATCGTCAGCCCCTTCTATTACAGGTGGAAATGTGCCTTTTGGAACAGGCCTGATATTTTCACACATTTCNNGAAATGTGTGAAAATATCAGGCCTGATATTTTCACACATTTCAACAATTTTATTCGGATTATGAATGACGATTTCTTTTGCTCTTGCGCCTAAATACTCGAATTCTGCGAGCATTTCATCCGTTGTTCTAAAGTAAAGTGGCGCTTGATTATCAGCGTCGTTATATCCGTTCCCAGCCATAAGAATTCTACGATACACTTCATCTTCAGGATCGATAAAATGAACATCTCCTGTTGCCACGACTAATTTACCTAGACGATCGCCAAGTTCCAATATTTTTCTGTTGACTGCACGTATCTCTTCCATGCTTTTGATTTTACCCGACTCAAGCATAAAAGCATTATTGTCCGCCGGTTGTATCTCTAAATAGTCGTAAAAATCAGCAATTTCAACTATTCTAGATTCAGGTTTGTTGCTCATATAGGCTTTGTAAAGCTCCCCGGCTTCACACGCACTGCCAATCAGCAAACCTTCACGCTTGCTACGTAGTAGACTTTTGGGGATTCTTGGTTTTCGATAATACGTTTTGATATTGGCATGTGAAACAAGCTCATACAAATTTCGAAGCCCTGCTTGTGTTCGCGTCAATATTATGATGTGTGACATCTCCAGTTGCGAGAAATCCTGATTCAATGTTGCATAGCGATTAGCCTCTTTTAATGTGAAGACGCCGGCTTCTTTAAATAGACCCAGAAAATGGTTGAAAACTCTAGCTGTAGCTTCTGCATCTGCCACCGCTCTATGATGGTCCGTCAAAACGATTTTAAGATGCTTTGTAATCGCTTTTAAATTGTGTTTTTTTATAGACGTTAAAAGCAATCGACTGAGTGCCAAAGTATCCACGATAATCGACTTGAAAGGAATATTCAATTTTTCACAATTATATCTAATAAATGCACAATCGAAACTGGCATTATGAGCAACAACAGGGACACCGTCCACAAAACTCATAAATTTAGGCAATACTTCCGCTATAGTCGGTTGATCTTGCACCATTTCGTCTGAGATACCAGTCAATTCAATAATTATAGGAGGAATCGGCTTTTGAGGATTGATCAGCTGACTAAACTGCTCTGTGACAACTCCATTTACAACTTTGACTGCACCTATTTCTATTATAGAATCCATGTTGTAAGAGAATCCCGTCGTTTCAATATCAAACACGACGTATGTCTCATCCAAACCATAATCGGTTGCATGTTCGATTAAATCCACTTCATCATCGATCAAATAGCCTTCAAGGCCATATATGACTTTTATTTTATCACCAGCTGCAGAGGCTGCATCAGGAAAAGCTTGAAGCACACCATGGTCCGTAATCGCTATTGCAGGATGTCCCCAATCAATGGCCGTCTGAATGATTTTCTTAACAGGTGCAATGCCGTCCATTTCGCTCATGTTGGTATGCAAATGAAGTTCAACGCGTTTCACTTCGGCGTGATCCATGCGCCTTACATCTAGACGACCTTCGTTGATGGCACCGAAAATAAGCACATTTTCTTTATCAAATTGATCGTAGCGGTTTACGCCTTCCACGATGTACCATAAGCCTTTGTTCAACTTAGGTTCTAAATCCTCAAACTCGTTTTTCTTGAGAAATTGCTTACAGGCAATCGCATTACTCATATCGGATATGAACATTTTCAGTAGAATTTTGCCACCTTTAAGTTCCCTCGACTCATAATTGACAAGCTTCCCTTCAATGGCATACGTTTCTTCTTCCTGATTGATATCTATGATACGCGTTGTTTGACGCTTTATCTTGTTGCGGTATAGCACCTCTGGTGCCGAAGATTTCACAGATTTGAATTTGTCGTCACTTTTGCTTGCCCCATATGCATTAGGCTTTGATGAAGTCTGCTTGGTGGCCGCTGCAGCTGCTCTAATCGCTTCTTCACTAAAACCGTTTGTGGCGGAAGCCACAATGGATTCTATCGTTTCATCTTGAAGTTTTTCGAAAGCAACATATCCCTCAATCTCGTCTTTTAAAGCCTCAGTCGTGATTGGGAAGACCTGGTTCAGGTTTTTTTCGCATATCATCCTGATCATTTCATCTGTTTTATATTGATAAAAAGTGTTTTCCAAGCCTTTATCATCAAATACGATGTGAATTTTACTATTCTCGAACGCAATTCTTGAGCGTCTCAAAATGCTTGCAACCGCAGGATTTTTTCTTTTAACGACAAGCAAGATGTTTTCCCAGTTTTCAGAAACATCCTCAATCTTTCTCAGTTTATGCAAGTCGTTGCCTTCCATGTGAAGTGTGTGATCCACTTTAATATCAAAATGCTTAATAAACCCAAGATGAATCTTCAGATTGTTTTTGAGCAAATCAAGACTTTGATTAGGTACGACATTAGCCGATGTCAATATGATGCTTAAAATGTCTTGTTCTTTCTTATATTCAATTTTTTTTATTTCAACATCGTCAATTCTTAGAACGTCTTGAATCAACTGATTAAAAGGTACCTTCTCCATTTAATCACCTTTCGTAAACACAATTGTCATTACATGTTATCAATTTCCTCTAGTACTGCAGCCACGACTTCTTCTTCTTTTAGTTTTCGAATGACCAACCCTTTTTTAAACAACAAAAACGCATTTTTACCGCCAGCTATTCCAATATCGGCTTCTTTAGCCTCGCCAGGACCATTAACAGCACAGCCCATGACAGCGAGTGTTATGTTCTTGTCGATGCCTTCCACTTTTTCCTCAA
>DMYC01000240.1 GCA_003482695.1 Clostridiales bacterium UBA8960 | reverse complement strand
ATGATTTGTCTGGAGATTGCGGGGTCAAGACCTGTTGTCGGTTCATCCAGGAACCAAAGCTCAGGGCTGTTGAGCATGCTTCTGACGAATGTAAGCCTGTGCTTCATGCCTTTTGAGAATGTACCAGATTTCTTGTTCGCCACTTCATCGAGTCCGACCATCTGAAGGAGCATCATGGGATCAAGTGTCGGGACATCAAATAATTTTCTGTAAAACTCGAGGTTTTCCAGTGCGGTGAGTTTATTGTAGACATTAGACTGTTCAAATGAAACCCCGATTTTGTTGAACATTTCGCGTTTGCGGTGTCGCATATTGTAACCAGCAACTTCCACTTCGCCTTTTTGGAGCGGCAATAGACCGGTTAAAACGCCTTGTGTCGTGGATTTGCCCGCACCAGATGGGCCGAGAAAACCGAAGACTTCGCCTTTTGCGATTTCGAAGTTGACGTCGTTGACGGCGAAGACGTCGTTATGGGTGTACGAGTGAAAAAGGTTCTTTACGGAAATCATGTTATGCCTCCTTGTTATTTGAATGGTTGGCGATGCCATTTTCTATGAGCGACATGAATTTATCTAAGATGTTTATGATGTCATCGGTCCAGTCTTTGTCGCTTAAGTTGATTTCGTCTATGACGAGTTCGGAGCTGAGTTTGAAAATCATTCGGGCGGCTAAGTCAACGTCGATGTCAGGTCTGACGGTGCCATTTTTTATCGCGTTGTTCAGGAGCATGACGTATACGTCGTGTGCCTGTCCTTGATTTTCGCTGATTATTTCTTTGTAGAAGGGTTTGTTCATGTCTTTTAGCATCCAGTTTCCAATGGCTAAATACCTCGGGTTGTCTTTTGCAAATTTGAGGCCGGAGAGATTCATTTCACGGATCACTGTGAAAAAGTTGTGTTCGAATGGGTTCATCATCACGGGTGTGATGTAATCGACCTTCTTTTTGACGATCAATGATAAAATGTACTTATACAAATCCTTCTTGTCCTCAAAGTACTGATAAAAGCTGCCTTTGGAAATGCCTGATTTTGCCACAATCTGGTTGATGCTGACATTTTCATAGCTGGTCTTTTCGAATTCCGACATTGCTGCGTCTAGTATATTTTCACGTTTTTCTTCTGGTAAGTTAAAAAAAGTGTCCTTCGGCATATTTCACCTCCTTAAATTATATGACACACCAGTCACGTGACCACCATGTCATATGACTATATAGTCATAATATACCCGTTTAATAAAATATGCAACAGGTTTTTGCAGGAATTAATCAATTTTTAAGAATTGCGAACTTTTCTGGTGAAATTTGCGTCTTAACGGGTAGAGAGGTGATATGCGATGAAACATTTTAAATATATTGCGGTGCTGGCGGTGGCCATCATCTTGTTTTCTGGGTGTGCGAAGCAACCTGAAAAGGCTGTTGAGTCGACGACTGATGCGCCAACTGAAGTGACGACAGAAGCGCCAACTGAGGCGACTACCGTTTCAAAGGAACATGAGATGATTAGCCGGTTTTCAGCGATGACAGATGATGAATCGGTGGATTTGAAAACGCTGGCAGATTTTGTACTTGAGAATATCTCTGGCGTATCCGAAAAGACAGCTGATGTGCTTATTCAAAGTTTTGAGGATGTGCAGATGGACAGGTTGCCGTCTTATCAAGACCGTTATTTTGAAGGCGGTATGCAGGCATTGTTTGAGCCATATGACCTGCAGGCGCTAAGGCGTCATGAAATTGAGGATGAAGAGGTGCTTCGCGAGCTTGAGGCTCTGGCGCTTGTCGGTTTTCAGATCGAGCAGGTTGAAGGGTCGTTTTATCCGGTTATAGATTATGGCTTTTATCAGAAGTTGACGATGTATGGCTCTGACTTTGTGCAGGTGTTTTACAATCTTATGGCCGTCGAATCCGATTTGCCATCACAAAAGGATGGCGGTCTTATGATCGGCTTTGACGAAGTGATTGACAGGGCGATTTTGTTTGAGCGTTTCACGCTTGAGTATCCTCAAAGTGCATATGTTGCACGAGCTTCTCAGCGATTTGATGCGTATTTGGCACTGGCGCTTGAGGGTTCGATCAACACGGCGCTTTTTGGTTATGATGACCTGCGCATGGACGATGAGGTGGCGAAGGTCTATTTGTCATTTGTGGAAACACTGGACGACAAGGCGACGCTTACGCCATTTGAGCAGTTGATGACTTCTTATGTTGAACTTTTAAAGGCACATGACTTCGTAAAAACGGAAGAAGTTGCGGCTTTCATTTCGATAAATCGATAATTCTGCTTGTCAGTTTATTTTAGCGGGTTTATAATGATGGAGTGACGGCATGCAGTGGTGCTGGAATTGGCAGACAGGCTGGTCTCAGAAGCCAGTGTCCTTTGGAACGTGTGGGTTCGAGTCCCATCCGCTGCACCACAAAAAACCAGGGGGTCCGACCCCCTGATCATTTTCAAAAACAAAATTTCCGTGTGTGTGCAATACGCGGTCTCAAAAAGAGAATAGTAGGGTA
>DMYC01000382.1:889-5853 GCA_003482695.1 Clostridiales bacterium UBA8960 | reverse complement strand
GCAAGAATCGCTAGAATTCTTGTCAGTGTCACTTTGATCGGCTTTTTAACGGTTTCTTGTGCTAAAGAAGAGCCTGTTGATAAACAGACCCCAACCACACAGGATCCTTTGCAACAAGCAATGATTTTAAATCCGGCACTATCACGTTCAGGGGCTCTCGTTGTGGCCTCTGATTTGGTGGAGGGACTTTTTAATCCATTAAATGCCAACAACGAGGTAGAAAAATGGATTAACAGTCTCGTTTTTGACAGTTTGCTTACGTATGACGACATGGGAAATTTAGAGACGCGTCTTGCTGAAACATATGAAATTTCAGAGGATGGTTTGTCGATTGTGCTGAATTTGGCAAAAGGGGTCACGTTTCATGATGGATCTGATCTGACGGCAAAAGATGTAGCGTTCACATACAACCTGGCAAAAACGAATCTAAATTTGAATGCGTCACTCGATAATTTAAATGAAGTTGTTGTGCTAGATGATTATAGTCTAGAGTTCAAGTTTGATGGAAGGAGATTAGATCAGTTTAACATTTTGACGATCCCCATTCTTTCGCTTGAGTCTTATGGTGAAGTGATAGATTGGAACACATTTGTCAAACCGGTGGGAACTGGCATGTTCAGATTCGAAACGTTTGTCTCTGGTGAAAGCATCGTACTCATAAGGAACGTATCTTACTGGGGCAAAAATGCCAATATTTCAGGAATCATCATACGCCAGATGAATCCATCAGAAATGATGACGGCATTTTCTGAAGGTCGGATTGATTTATTTAAACTTCCAGCTTCAAAAGCGATGGTGAATGATGTTAAGGCATTGGGCTTTGGCAACGTTTTGGCTGGCAAATCAAACATCTATACCTTTTTAGGCTTAAACATGCGAGCACCAATTTTCGCGGAGTCAGAAGTCAGAAAAGCACTGTTGTTCAGTTTAAATCGAGAACTATTAATCATAAATGAATGGAATGGCTATGCGGATCAGATCGACTATTTAGCGACGGGGATCGGTGAATTCAACAAGGGAACACTTGGCATAAAAAAATACCCATACAATATGGAAATTGCCGAGACGCTTTTAGATGAAATCGGTTGGATCGATAGCGATGGTGATGGCATCAGAGATCGAGAGGGTGAGAACTTGTCGTTTGCATGGCTTGTTTTCGTCGATTTGGATTGGTCGTATCGTATCGCTGAACAAGCATCGAAAAATTGGCGCGCTTTGGGTTTTGATGTAAAAATTGAGTACATGGATTTCGAAAGCATGCTTAAAGTATTGGAAACAGAACATTCATACGACATGTGGAACATGGCCTATCAAATTTCAGAGCATTTGAATCCTGAAGTGTTGTTTGGTAAAGGAGAGAGTCGAGGCATCTATAATTTTGGTGGCTATGATGATATTGTCGCAAATCAGATTTTTAATGCTCTAAATGAAACACAGACGCGTTATGATTCAGATGAACTGTTGACACAATGGCATTTGCTTCAGACCGATGAGCTACCATACCTGCCTGTGGCAAGACTCAGGAACTTATGGGCTTACAACAATCGGGTGAAGAACCTTTCATTGGATTTCAATGGATTTTGGGCAAAAAATTTACATTTAATGGAAATCAATGTCCTGCAATGAGGTGGCAATGATACGTAAAACTGAGCTCAATAAAATTATGAATGCTCTAATGATTCGTCATTGGGGCATCTTTTTAATGGACAAGGCCGATAAGAATGCGCCTCGTTATTTTGATGTTGAAAACAGCATTTTTGATGATGTAAGTTTGGAGAAGGCAACTGTAATTGCCATCGCTTTACCGTATAAGCTTGAACTTGAGGAGAATCGACCGAATTTCCATTTTGGTAAAATAGAAGCATTTGCTTGGGACTTCGATTATCATATCGAGGTGATGCAACGTTTGGAAGCGCTAAGTCGAATGTTAAATCTAATGCCTGAAACAGAGGTGCGGTACTATGTTGACGATTCACCGTTCAATGATCGTGAAGTTGCTTTTCATGCAGGCCTGGGAAGAATCGGTATGAATCACTTGCTTATTAACGATGCTTTGGGATCTCAATTTTTTATTGGTTATTTAGTCATTAAGGGCCATTTGGACATGGATAAGACCTGTATCGTTCAAAGGCATGAACTGAAAGCCGAACTACAGCATCCCTACTGTAAAAGCTGTAACAAATGTGTGTATGCTTGTCCGACATCCGTTTGTGGCAATGGCAAAAGCAATATGCTGGAGTGCTTGTCTTCATTGACACAAACAAAAGAGGTCATCGAAGAGAGGTTCAGAGCGATGATGGGGGATACCATTTATGGCTGTAGCATCTGTCAAAAAGTCTGCCCGCTGAACAAGAAGGATATTATAAATTTTGTATATGAACCCAAACAAAGCAATTGGATTGACCTCTTTGAGCTGCTTAGGATGGACCGCAAGACTTTTAAAGCAAGATATGGGCATATGGGATTCGCTTGGAGAAGCCAGTGGGTCTACAAGCGGAATGCACTGATTGTGCTGGGGAATTCGGGGAAAAGGGCGGTGCTTGATGAGTTGACGCGTTTACAGGAGATTCAGGAAGCTTCTAATTTAAATGAATATTACAGATGGGCAATAAATAAACTGGAGATTTCCATTCTTGAAGAATCCGACATAATTTGATATGAGGGGCATTTTGTGTTTTCTTGGCGAATGGATAGTGGTATACTAATACCGAATAATCACTTATTAATGGAGGAATGACAATGTCAAATGTACATGAGTTAAAGTATTTGCAAGATCAGGTCCAAGAATTGAAGGATCAGGGTGTCTATCGCGTGTTGCCCGTACTAGAAAGTGCTAACGAACCTGTGGTTACGCTAAATGGCAAATCAGTAATCAATCTATCTTCAAATAATTATCTAGGATTTGCAAATCATCCAAAGTTAAAAAAGGCGGCAATTGAAGCTGTAGAAAAGTATGGCGTTGGATCGGGTGCTGTTAGAACGATTATCGGAAACATGGACATTCACGAGCTTTTGGAAGTTAAGCTGGCAGAATTTAAAAGAGAAGAAGCTGTCATGGTTTTCCAGTCGGGTTTCAATTGTAATGCAGGTGCGATTCAAGCCATTACGAACAAAGGCGATTTAATTATATCAGACGAACTGAACCATGCAAGCATCATAGATGGCGTGCGTTTATCAAGAGCGGATAAAGCGGTATACAAACACAGTGATATGGAAGATCTTGAACGCGTTCTTATAGAGAAAAGAAGCCAATATGCAAATTGTTTAATCATCACAGATGGCGTGTTCAGTATGGATGGCGATATCGCAAAGTTACCTGAGATTGTTGAACTTGCTGAAAAATACAACTGTATGACATACGTTGACGACGCACATGGTTCTGGTGTTTTAGGCGAAAGTGGTAGAGGCACTGTAGACCACTTCCATCTTCATGGGCGTGTGGATTTCACGATTGGAACGCTATCAAAAGCAATCGGCGTAATCGGCGGGTATGTTGCAGGCAATAAAGTCATGAAAGAATGGTTGCTTCACAGAGGTAGACCTTTATTGTTCAGTACGTCATTGCCACCAGCTGCAGTGGGTGCGATAACTGAAGCGGTGAACTTGCTTACGACGACAACTGAGTATACGGATAATTTATGGCACAATGCCAAGTTTTTCAAAGCAGAACTTGGTAAATTAGGTTTTAACACGGGCGCAAGTGAAACGCCGATTACGCCTGTGATCGTTGGAGATGAAGCAAAGACGGTCGCTTTCTCAAAGAGGATGCTCGAGCTTGGTGTTTTTGTATCGCCTATCGTGTTTCCAACTGTACCGAAGGGAACGGGTCGCGTGCGTTGCATGGTTACAGCGGCACACACTGAGGCACAATTGAAGCAGGCAGTTGAAGTGTTTGAAAAAGTAGGCAAGGAAATGGGTTTGATATAACTTTATCGGGTTACAAAAGCATCTCACTTGAGATGCTTTTTTTGATTTTGGGATATGCGAATGGGTATAATGCCAAATATCAGCATTAGTTTTCATAAAAGCATTTATTAATGACTTCGATAAAGGTATAATAATCACATATAACAAGAAGATGGAGGATGAAGCAATTATGGTAAATAAACCGGGCATATTGTTGGAAAGCGGTACAGGTGAGGTTGAAATTCTACATTTTACAGTAGCTGGTGTTCATTATGCGATTAATGTCGTGAAAGTCAAAGAACTATTGCAAATCGAAAACATCGCCAAGATTCCTAATGCCCATCCAGCGGTTTCAGGCATTTCACTTATAAGAGGTGAAATGATATCAATCGTTGATTTGCTCTATGTTCTTGAAAATGAAAAAAATCCTAATGTTAAGAATAGTATGACGTTAGTTTGTGAGTTTAATAAAATTAAAGTTGGTTTTGCGATTGAATCGGTTCTCGGGATCAATCGAATCGGCTGGAACATGATCATGAAACCGGATGATTTAACATCCAATTCATTGATTATTGGGAATATCAATTTAAACGACCAGATCATCATGCTACTCGATTTTGAAAAAATCGTTATGGATATCAACCCAAATACGGGCATCAACTTAGATCGCATAAAAGAAATCGAAGTGAAGGACCGTTCAAGAATCAAAGTAGCCCTTGCGGATGATTCTCCTATGATAAGAAAAGTACTTCTCGATACTTTGACTAAAGCTGGATTCACAAAATTGAAATTTTTCGATGATGGCATGCAAGCGTATGAATATTTGATGATGTTGGCGGAAAAACGCGGTGACAGTTTTATAAATGAAATTGATTTGTTGATTACCGACATTGAGATGCCTCAACTTGATGGACATGCACTCACAAGGCGCATCAAAGAGCATAAAGTACTTAAAGTGCTCCCTGTAATTATATTTTCATCATTGATTACAGGAGATTTGTTGCATAAGGGAGAAGCGGTGGGTGCGGATGCTCAAATGAGCAAACCTGAGATTGAAA
>DMYC01000382.1:0-835 GCA_003482695.1 Clostridiales bacterium UBA8960 | reverse complement strand
TCAATATATAATTGAGTATAATAAATTGAGTGAAAAGTTTAATGGTAGTAAACCAAAAAAAGGAGAGATGGTTGTGCAAATAGGTGAAAAAATAAAACGAATAAGACTTGAAAACAACCTTACTCAAGAAGAGCTTGCTGATCGATGTGAACTTTCAAAAGGGTTTATTTCTCAATTGGAACGCGACATGACATCGCCGTCCATCGCGAGCTTGGTCGATATTCTCGAGAGTTTAGGAACGAATTTACAAGCGTTTTTCAGTGAAACAGTGGAAGAGAAAATTGTTTTTAAATCTGAAGATTTTTTTGAAAAAGAAAATGATGAGATTGGCTATAAACTGGAGTGGATTATTCCCAACGCCCAGAAAAATATGATGGAGCCCATTTTATTGACATTGGCACCAAATGGTGCCTACGATGAACATGAGCCACATGTAGGCGAAGAATTTGGCTATGTTTTATCTG
The DNA here is from genome assembly GCA_003482695.1 of Clostridiales bacterium UBA8960. Taxonomy (GTDB): domain Bacteria; phylum Bacillota; class Clostridia; order Peptostreptococcales; family Acidaminobacteraceae; genus Fusibacter_C. Next base: position 371 of record DMYC01000382.1, on the reverse strand, counting down.
GTTCTGTTGTTATCAAATTGGGCAATAAAAAATATGTTGCTAAAGCTGGAGATTCATTTTACTACAAGGCAAATAAGGGGCATGAGATCGTAAATAAAGGCAGACGGGAAGCTGTGCTTTTGTTAGTGGGTACGCCCCCAAATTTCTAATATTGGGAGGCACAAGTGAGCGATAAAATTGTTAAAGGATTAAACATCACCAAAGAATTTGGTGGTGTTGCAGTCGTAAAGAATATAGATTTTTGGGTCAAAAAAAATCAGTTTTTGACCATTCTCGGACCAAGTGGTTGCGGTAAGACGACGACGCTTAGGATGATTGCAGGATTTGAAATGCCTACGTCGGGACGTCTTTTTTTTGAGGGTGTGGATATC
>DMYC01000357.1 GCA_003482695.1 Clostridiales bacterium UBA8960 | reverse complement strand
TTTGATGAAATAAGAGAAAGCACCATGTCTCACGGCCTCAACCGCATTATCGATACTACCGTATCCAGTGATCATGATACACTCGGGCGCCATGTTTTCCGGCAGGTCAAGCGACTTTATCGCCTTGATGACATCAATCCCAGACATGCCCGCCATTCGCATATCTGTTAGAACCGCATCAAACGTACCCCGTTTCATGATTTCGAGGCCATCTTCACCAGAGTGTGCGACCGTTACTTTGTAGCCTTTCCGCAACATGATAAGCGATAGCAGTTCTGTAAATTCCACATCATCATCTATGATCAACAGTTTTAGCGTTTTAAGCATGTGACTTATCCTCCTCTAAGAAATAGAATGTTAAAGTAAAGGTTGTTCCAATTAGTGGGGCACTGACAAAGTCGATTTTCCCGCCCAAATTCTGAACTTCTGTATAAACGACATATAGACCCAGTCCCGTTCCTTCGCCAGGTTTTTTTGTCGTGTAAAATGGATCGAAAATTTTATGTTGATCCTCAGCTGGAATGCCTAGACCATTGTCGACAACCTTAATTAAAAAGCCTTTGTCATCAGTGGCTCTGGTCACGGATATTTCTATTGTTCCAATGCTCTTAATCGCATCACATGCATTTGAAATCAGATTGATCATAATGTGACGGAGTGCATTTTCGTTCGCTCTGACAATAAAAGGCGCTTCGCAAACTAGGTCAAAGTGGATTTGTTTTGATGGATTTGCGCTTTTAAAAAAATCCAGTATCTCAACCAGCATGTTTTCTAGATCGAATGACTCGATATGGGTGTTGGAAAGCCTAGCAAAACTAAGAAGATTGTCAATAATGCCACTTGCTCTTGTTACCGCTTTGTTGATTGCACCTATGCCCTTTGCTCCAATCATCAACCTTTCGCTGGGTAAAACGTCGTCCTTCAAAATATCGCTAAGAAGGTAGGTTGAATTTCTAATGACACCCAAAGGGTTTCTAAGTTCGTGTGCAACGCCTGATGCAAGTTGGCCGATCGCTTCCATTTTGTTTGACTGCATCATCTTTAGCTGTTCAATCTTTTCAAACGTAATATCACGTATCAAAACCAGTTTGTCGTCTTTTGACTTTACTTCATAATAGTTTCCATTAAGGTTAAAAGTAGCATGCTGTCCAGTTGCACCCAAAGCGGTCATGGCTTGATCCACGAGTTCAATCCAGCTAAAATGTCGGCCGATGAGCGTTCTTTTGTCAACTTTTAAAAAGTTGAGCAGTGCGAGATTGACATCAATAATGGATTTGTCTTCACCAAGAACAACCGCGAAAAAACCGAGGTTGTCAAACGTGAATTGAAGCGTTTCCGTTTTATCTCGAATGATGCCGCTTAACCTTTTGGCGAGAAGATAAAACGCGCTTGATACAAGAGCCAAACCACTGATGGCCATAGCGAGGATGAGTTGCCAACGCGCCGTGTACCGTTCTGGTTCTATGAGCGTAGCATAAGCGCGCCATTTCATATTGATTTGTGCCAATGTGCCGTTGATTTTAAGCTTTAGGATCGCTTTGTCAATGAGATGCAAAAGAGCCGTGTCACCTTTAGGGACGGCGATTACAACTGGTGATTCATACAAAGGTGTTGATAGTGCACTATAGTTCTGAACGACAGAAAGCGCTTTGATGTGATACCATATGACTGGCTCATCGCCAATCATCGCATCAACCACACGTCTGTCTAGCAGATCAAGGGCTTCGCTTAAGTTGCTGACTTCAACGAGCGTAATGTCAGAGACAACACCCATGAGTGCATCGATGGCATAGTCGCCTTTCATGGCGGCTATTTTTTTGCCTGATAAATCCCCAAGGTGGTTTATGTCAGAGCGTTCCGAGTTGATAACGGCAATAGCTCTCAGGTAATAAAGCGGTTTTGAGAAGTCAAAAACTTTTGACCGTTCAAATGAAGGAATCATGTCACACATATCTGTTTCACCTTTTTCAAGTGCGATGAGTGCATCTTCCCACACCATAGGCCTTGAATGTATTGGCGTTTCCAAAGAAACCGACAATGCGCTTATATAATCCACAACCAAACCAAAGTATTGACCGGTATCCGGATCGACGATGCCAAGTGGGGGTTCGTAGATATTGCCACCGTATATAATGCTCTCTTTGTTCGATAAAAACTGGGATTCCTGCATAGAAATCGGTCGAGTCAGTTTATAGTAATCAGAAAGGCTCACATCATATTCCAGCAAAAGGTATCTATTAATAAAAAACAGCGCCATTCCCAAAAATAGAATTGGCCACCACCAAGTCAATCGTCGCATTTTTGCCCTCCATGTCTATGTAAATCTAATAGGAGCTGGCGGTTGCCAACTCCTATCTCGTTTGGTTTCTCAATTATTATATCAAACTTTTGGTACAATAAAAATGTTTATGCCGCCACAGTCTCAATCTCTGGTTTGAGATTGATCACCGTTTTAGGATCATCGCTGATTTTTGCGACAGTCACACCTAAGAAGCTGAGACCAATGACGACAAGTGGCATCGTATAGTTAAATACGGCATACGGTAGATAGTCCAAAGTTCGCACGCCGAGGACGCCAAATAAGAAAACACCACAAGTATTCCATGGAATCAACGCCGAAAGAAGTGTACCTGAGGATTCGAGTGCATTTGAAAGTGTTTTTGGATGCAACCCCATATCTTTATATGTCTTAGCATACATTCTACCAGGTAACACAATCGCGATGTATTGTTCTGGCATCGTCATGTTGCTGCCTATGCATGTGGCAATCGTTAAAATAATCAAACCTTGAGCCGTTTTGATGCCTTTAACGAGCTTTTCGACGATTACTTCGAGTTGACCTGTTTTCTCCATGATGCCGCCAAACATCATCGCGAGAATGGTTAAAGAAATGGAGTACATCATATTCATAAGTCCACCTGCACTCAACAGAGAATCAATAGAATCGATACCCGTTTCGCTGACAAATCCACCATAACTCACATCGAGAATTTGGCCGAAATCCACCCCTTGAAAAATTGGACCCATCACAGCGCCGAGTATTATGCCGATAAAAATGCCTGGAATAGCAGGTACTTTTCTTGAAATGGCAAAGATTACAACGAGTGGGGGCAAGAGAAGGAAAGGTGAAATCGTAAAGCTCGCATCAAGTCCGTTTTTCATTTGTTCGATCGCAGATAAGTCAACCGATGAGGCATTGAACTTCATTCCTATAAACCCAAAGAAAACAATGGCGATTGA
>DMYC01000214.1 GCA_003482695.1 Clostridiales bacterium UBA8960 | reverse complement strand
GAAATTCCTCGCCCACTCTTTGCGTTCCTCAGGTAAAGTGTCATATAGCGATTCTGCTTGGGTAAGTCTCAACGATTTCTTACGCCCTTCTAAATAGGGTACTTCAAATTCTGAAGCAACAATCTCAATTTTGGGATTTAGCCTCTTGAGTTCCGCTAGCGCACCAAAGTGATCATGGTCATGATGCGTTATAACCACCTTAGTCAAATCAACAAGTCCATAACCTTCCTTAGCCATCGCTTCATCGAGCAAATCAAGCCGACCTGGCATACCGACGTCCACGATGATCATTTCATCACCGCTTAGGATCAGCACAGGTGAAATGCGCATGATTACGCCAGAATGATCGTATTTAACATCAAGTATTTTTGTATTCGACATAAGAAACCTCCCTAATCAACCTTCATTTTACCTATATCAAAGCGTTTTATAGGCGTATAGACGCGTCTTCCCTCTATGGATTCTGAGTGGAACACTGTGATACAGTCTACATTTATGTTTTGATCCAGACATTCGGATGCTTTCTTGATCAAGTCGAAATCACAGTTGAATTTCAAATCCTGTCCAAGTGTGATATGTGGTGCATAAGGCCTGAAATCTTTTGGAAACCCCTTGCTTTCCAGTGCATATTCCACAGAAAAGTATAGTTCGTTAAGCGCTTTCATGTCACCTTCGACCCCGACCCATAGCACGCGAACCGCCCAGGTCTCCTCGCCTTTTTTTAAATCAAAAGCGCCGATTTTACCAAGATGCAGTTCAAAAGGCGAGATTGTGTCCGCACACCCTGAAAGTGCATCATATAACCTTGGCAAATCGTTTTCGTCAAACTCACCCATAAACCTTAACGTCAGATGAAAATTGTCTTCCGTTTTCCATCGACCTTTTAAAGACAAAGGGGTTAACTGACTTTGACATGCTTCTATGCTCTTTTTTACAGCAGGTTCGAAATCGACACCAATAAACAGTCTCATCGTCATCACCTCAATCTTAAGTTATTTCTTCATGCTCAATGCCGAGTTTAGCCATTTTCTTATAAAGTGCCGTCCTGTGAATGCCTAGGCGTTTCGCCGCCTCTGTCTTGCTTCCACCTGACGATTTGATCGCACCTAAAATCAGATTGCGTTCCACTTGCTCCATCACGGCATACAAATTTCCACTTGGTTCAATTAAAAGCTCGGATAAGGCACTTGGCACCACCTTCGCGATGTCTTCGGGCAAATCTCGCACGGCAATTCGCTTCGATTTCGACAGACTTACAGCACTTTCGATGACATTTCTCAGCTCCCTGACATTGCCAGGCCAAGCATAGGCTTCCAAACATCGTTTAGCTTCCACTGAGACGCCTTGTGGCCCGTCAGGACGCTCTTTTAAGAACTGCGTGATAAAATGGTCCACCAGTAGCATCACGTCGCGTTTGCGGTCTTTCAGCGGCGGCAGTTTTAGGTGCACGACATTTAACCTGTAATAAAGATCGCTTCTGAAACGGCCTTGCTTGACTAAATCGTGGAGGTCTTCATTGCTTGCGGATATGAATCTGACGTCAATATTAACCCGAGTATTCCCGCCCACGCGTTCAATTTCACGTTCTTCGATGACGCGTAACAGTTTCGCTTGCATCTCAAAGGGCATGGCGCTTAGCTCATCCAGAAAAATCGTGCCTCCATTTGCGATTTCGAACTTTCCGATTCGACCATGTGTGGACGCGCCTGTGAAGGCACCTGGTTCATAACCGAACAGCTCGGACTCGAACAAATCCTTGGGAATGCCCGCGCAATTGATTCGGACAAATGGTCCATAACGGCGCAGACTGCCCTCGTGAATGGCATGGGCAAAATACTCTTTCCCCGTGCCGCTTTGGCCTTCAATATAGACGCTCGAACTGCTTTCTGCCGCCTTTTTCGCGCTGTCAATTAGGGCTAGCATTTGCGGGTCGGCAGTCAGTATTTGCTCGAAAGAATACTTTGCCAGATTCAGACGTTTGAGCTCTTGCTTATATTTATTCACATGTTGTTTCATTTGCTCGAGGTGGTCGTTCAAATGCTTCACTTCTAAAATGTCTTTAAACAAGATCGTTCCCACAGCCCCCACCACTTCGCCACTTCGAATGATGGGAATTCTGGATGTGAGGACATTGTGTCCTTTTATATTTTGAACATCGCCAATCTCGGGCGTGCCAGTTTTTAAGACGATATGGAGCCTCGTGTTTTCCATGACTTCGGTGACATGTTTCCCGATGACGTCTTCCTCTTTGACATCAAGAAATTTTTCATACTTGAATTTAATGATTTTCCCGTCCTTATCGATGATGATAAGACCTTCATATGCTTTTTCAATAAATTCGTCGATGATTTCCATTTCCCACTTGAGTTGTTCAAAGGTTTTTTCCATATCTCCTCCATCATGTTAGGCTGCGAATGATTTTGAGAAGTGCGCCGGGTGAATCGATCACATAATCCGGATTCAGTTTCATGAGTTGCTTCATATCAATCAACGTCCAGTCCACCAAAACGGAAAGACAGGCTGCATTTTTGGCAGTCTCGATGTCATGCCCGCTGTCGCCTACGAATACGGTCCTTTTCATGATCTTTTTCATGTCGGAATCGCTCGGTTGGTTTAGTCCAAATTTCTTATGGATCAGATGAACCGCTTTATAGAGGCCCTCTTCATGTGGTTTTGGCGTGTTCACATCATCCAGTGATACCGTCACATCGATCAGATCATGCAGATCGAATTGATGGACGCCGTGGTCAATGCCACGCCTTCCCTTATTCGAAACGACGCCAGTATAAATACCCAGCGCTTTTATTTCAGTGAGCATCTCAATAACGCCATCGTATATTTTAGTCAGCGCATCCATGACGCGCCTATACTCAAGTCGATATTGTTCCACGAGCAAATCGACTTTTTCTACTGATAAAATGGCCATTTGGTCCACGATGGGCTTGCCCAATATCAAATTGAGTTCATCCTCACCAAAAGGCGTGCCTCTAAAGTTAATGGCGACATGGTTTAGCGATGAAATCACCGCTTCGTTGGAATCGATGAGTGTGCCGTCAAAATCGAAAAGTGCATATTGAATCGTCATGTTGCCTCCTGTTATTAACCTTTTCGATATTACTATAACACAAAAGGAGCCGCATTTGCGACTCCTTTAAGGGTGTTAAATCATTTCTTTCAAATCTTTTGAGAGGATCAGTGTTGCTTCAGTTGCCGCTTTGATTTCCTCGATGGTATATTCCGGGTTATACTCCATTAGCACAAGGCCCTCTGGTGTAACTTCGATAACGCCCATCTCTGTGATAATCTTGCTGACTTTCTTTGCTCCAGTAAGTGGTAACGTACACCTCTTTAAGATTTTGATCTCGCCCTTAGCCGTATGCGTCATCGCAACGATGACTTTTTTAGCCCCACCGACGAGATCCATAGCACCGCCCATACCTGGGACGAGCTTGCCTGGAATCATCCAGTTTGCAAGGTTGCCTTCTTCATCCACTTGTAACGCCCCGAGTACGGTGGCATCCAGATGTCCGCCACGAATAATCGTGAATGACATCGAACTGTCGAAAAATACGCCGCCTGGCATGATGCTTACAGGTTGACCACCTGCGTTGACCAGATTCATATCGATATTGTCTTCATCCGGTGCAGGACCGATTCCTGTAAACCCATTTTCCGAGTGTAGAATAATCTCCACACCCTCCTCTATAAAATTAGGAACAAGGGTTGGTAGCCCTATACCTAAATTTACGACATCGCCATCTTTAAATTCTTTTGCTACACGTTTTGCGATAATATCTTTAGCGTCCATACATGCCTCCTATGGCTTTACGATATATTTGACAAATAGTCCCGGTGTCATCACCAAGTGCGGGTCAATCTCTCCGACCTTGACGAGTTCTTCCGCTTCAACGATGACGGTTTCCGCTGCTGTTGCCATAAGGGGGTTAAAGTTTCTCGTGGACTCGTGATAATAAATGTTGCCTTTTTCATCCACCTTGGATCCGAAAATTAATGCCACATCCGCTTTCAATGCTTTCTCAAGCAAAAATGTCTTTCCATCGATAATCAGGTGATCTTTGCCTTCTGCTACAGGCGTTCCAACACCAATCGGTGTGAGTACACCACCAAGTCCTGCACCACCTGCTCTAACTTGTTCTGCAAGTGTGCCTTGTGGGACCAGCTCAACATCGAGCTTGCCCTCGTTCATCAATCTGCCCGTTTCCTTGTTTGTGCCAATGTGTGAGACGATCACTTTTTTGGCTTGTCCACTGACGACGAGCTTCCCAATGCCTCGATCGACAAACCCTGTGTCATTGCCAATAATCGTCAAGTCTTTTATGCCCTTTTCTATGATCGCATCGATGATCTTGTGCGGGCTTCCGCACGCTAGAAAACCTCCGATCATAACTGTCATACCATCTTCAATATGATTTAATGCCTCATCCATCGTAATGACTTTTTTCATACACGACCTCCTTGATCCCTATACCCTTCTATATAAGCAAAAGATGTGCCAAATCCACAGGCATTGGTTTTGCAGCAAAGTCGAATGGCCAACAGTCGATCGATAAGAAAATTTGTACCCATTCGGATACATATTGTCAATTTCGTATCCATCTGGCTACACAATACCCATTTTTGAGTTGTACCTGATGATATTTGACGCGTTTTGTATCCATTTGTCTACACTTTTGCAAATGGATGAATCTTCTGTTAGATTGACATAATATCGGGTATGAATAAAAAACGGGAGGTGAAGTAATGCACATTTATAAATGGGATGAATCGTTAAAGACTGACCATGCTAATGTTGATAACGATAATCACACAATCGTCAAAACAGCGCAAACCTTAAGCAATCTAATCTTACGAAATGACGACCACAATAAGATAATAGAAGCTGCAAAATCGCTGGAAAACGTCATTTTTGCACACTTTGAACTCGAAGAAATGATGCAGCTATACAGCAACTTCAATAACTATAACGAACACAAAAGACAACACGCTAGGCTACTCAAGGAATTTACTAGACTGATCAACCGCATCGTAAGCGATCCCGAATCGAAAGCGCATGCATCCGAATTGGATCGATTAATTGAGCAGACTTATTTTGATCATATAAGAAAGCACGACACGGAAGCAGCCAAATATATTTTACAACGCGATTATTATCACAACTAAAGAGATGCGCTAAAAAGCTGGTAGTAAAATGCTCAGAACATTTTATACCAGCTTTTATTTTGGTTTATTTACGCCACGACGCGCCTTCAGGTGTGTCGATTATCGTAATGCCTTTTTCTTTAAAGGCATCCCTGATTTGATCCGCAGTTGCCCAGTCTTTATTCCTTTTGGCCTCTGCTCTCAAAACGAGTTGCGCTTCAATCCATGCCACTTCATCTTCTCCTACATCAGCAGAAAGGTCAGTCACCGGCTTTAGCAAATCGAGTGACAACACGCCATCAATGGTGTCGATGAGTTTGGCTTTTTCACCATCTGACAAATCCGATTTTAGTACGTCGTATAGCACTGTGACGGCATTTGCCGTGTTTAAATCGTCGGCTAGATGGTCTTCAAAAGCTTTCAGTAAAGCCGTTGCAGCGTCAGATAGCACTTCGTTCGAAACAGTGGAACCGATATAAGCCGACGTTCTTTTTCTAAGCTTTTGGTACGCATTTTGTGCCATTTCAAGTGATTCAAAACTGAATGCCAACTGTTTACGATAGTGTGAATTTAGTACAAAATAGCGGTAAGCTAGCGGGTCAAAATTCTTCTTCTCGAGTAAAGAGACTGTTAAAAATTCACCTGACGACTTGCTCATCTTGCCGCTGTTGTCGATTAAAAACTCAGCATGCCACCAATACTTCGTCCAAGGTTTGCCTGTAAAACTTTCTGTTTGTGCGATTTCATTTGTATGATGAACCGGTATATGATCCACTCCACCACAATGTATATCCAACTGTTCCCCAAGATTGGTAAGCGATATGACGGAACATTCTATGTGCCATCCCGGATAACCAACACCCCATGGCGATTCCCACTTCATGGCTTGATTCTCAAACTTGGATTTGGTGAACCAAAGTACGAAATCTTGCGGGTTTTTTTTGTGAAGGTCTTCTTCCACATCGTCTCTATGTGCGATTCTGAGATCGTCGATGTTCATCTTTGAAAGTTGCGTGTATCTTGGAAACTTTGATATGTCAAAATAGACGTTTCCGTTTGCAAAATAAGTGTATCCCTTTTCTTCCAGTGCTTTTATGAAGTCAATGTACTGCGCAACATAATCTGTCGCTTTCGCAATAACCGCAGGTTTCTTGATATTTAATTTTTCGCAGTCCTTAAAAAACGCTTCAGTATAATACTCTGCCACTTGCCACACTGTTTTATTCTCTCTAAGTGCGCCTTTGAGCATTTTATCTTCGCCCTCATCTGCATCCGATTCAAGATGGCCTACATCAGTGATGTTCATGACACGTTTTACGTCATAACCTAAAAAATCTAAGGATTTTTCGAGGATGTCTTCGTGAATGTAAGTTCTTAAATTGCCAATATGTGCATAGTTATACACCGTTGGGCCACAAGTATATAGTCTGACCGTTTTCCCTTCGTAGGGTATAAATTCTTCGATGCTTCTCGAAATTGAATTATAAAGTTTCATTTATTTTCCTCCCCGTTATACATATCATAAAATCCTTGAAAATGTCAAGATTGGCTCAGCAAATCGGTTTCAGGCAGTCGTTTAGGCATTCTTACCCACTTGTCCACACTATTCACAAAAATCTATTGATTATTTTTAGTGTGAGTGGGTATACAGGTATCGTGCGGCTTTTAAGTCTCACAAATACATAAAAAGGTGCGCTCATCGTTGAGGGCACCTTTTTTGTTGCCTATTTAATTATATCATCGCTTTTAGTTTTGCCAAATCATAAACCAATATTTTTTTTGCACCAATTAATTTGATTAAACCCATTTCATCGAAAAGCTGCAACTTTCTTGACATCGTTTCCCGTGCAATGCCTGCATAACTTCCCATTTCCTCTCGGCTCATGGTGAGTTCAAGCAAGATGCCGCCTTCTTCAGTCGGACTCCCGAAATCGGATACAAGGTCGATGAGCAAGCCGATCACTTTCGCATCGGGGTTACTGCTGGACAAACGTTCAACGAGGCTCTCTGCTTTCACGATGCGCTCATAAGCCTTTTCGAAGATTTTTAGTGTGATCTCGGGGTTGCTAATCATGATTTTATCGAACGCACTTTTTTCAAGTGTGCTGATTTGAGTCGCTTCAAGTGCAACCGCGCTGAAGTCGAACTCATCTGCTTTGAGCAGGTTAAAGGCACCTATGAAGTCGCCCTCTGACAAAATGTATAAAATTTGCTCTTTTCCTTCGAGCATGTTTTTAAAAATTTTCATTTTTCCCGAGCAAACGATGTATAGTTTATTCGCACGTTCACCTTGTTTAAAAATGACATCCCCTTTTTTATAAGTATGCGAAGAAACCCCTTCCGAGATCTTTTCGATTTCTAGATCGTCCAGACCAGACAGCAAGGGGATGTTGTGAATGCACATTAGTTTTCCACAGTTGATGCATGATTCGCGATTGCATTTTACGGATAAGATAAAATCACCATTCCATTCTATATCACTATTAAGCCGATCTTTTGTACGCTTGTTCTTTTAAGATAGAAAGTGCGTTGTTGATCTCCATTTCAAACTCAAGTGCGCGTTCTGGTGCCATCGCAGGGACGGTTTCGAACGTATAAGTTAGATTTAATTGAGAATATTTTTCAGTCCCAGCTTTATGATATGGCAAAATGTCGATTTTATCAACCTTTTTTTGAA
>DMYC01000335.1 GCA_003482695.1 Clostridiales bacterium UBA8960 | reverse complement strand
CCAGAGCATAGACTTCAGTCACTTTGTTGACTTCGATCAGCTTTTTAAAGTAATGTAGCGCATTAATGGTTCTTTGAACAGGTGTTTCTTTTAAAAGGTTATCTTCACTAAGGCCTTCACTAAGTCTTACCATCTCACTCGCCTGTTCATATATGCTATACCCACCTTGGTCGTTGATGCCTATGATATTCATTCTTATTGAGTTAGACCCCAAATCGATAATCGCAACTGTTTTATACAAAAAATCACTCTCTTTCTATAATGGCTTTCATTTTGTCGTTATACTCTTTATTGGTGGTGTATGTGATAGATTTCAATACGTCTTGAGCGTGTATTGGCTTTTTATTGGCACTCTTTTTAACATAGAGTCCATCCTGACCCAACCGCCAAGATTTTTGATTGTCCGCAAAATACAATTTCAACGTAAGCAAAATACGTTCTGCGATAACCGGATCTTCTATCGGAAACAATAGTTCAACACGTCTACTGAGGTTACGTGTCATCCAATCTGCACTGGACAAATATATTTCTGGGTTTTTACGATTTTCGAAGTAATAGATGCGACTATGTTCCAGAAATTCACCGACAATGCTTGTTACTGAGATATTCTCACTCATTTCAGGCATGCCTGGTACAAGCGTACATATCCCCCTTACGATTAAGTCGATTTTCACACCAGCAGATGAAGCTTCATATAATTTGTCTATGAGCTCAATATCGACGAGTGAGTTCATTTTTGCAAAAATTCTAGCTGGATGCCCAGATTTAGCATGTTTTATTTCTCGATCTATCAAGTCTTGAAACTTTTGTCTCATCGTGAATGGTGCAACACTCATGATATTTGTGTTTACCGAAGTGACAAAACCTGAAATCATGTTGAAAAACACAGATGCGTCTGCACCAAAATTTTCTTTACATGTAAAGATGCCCATGTCGGTGTATACTTTCGCAGTTTGATCATTATAGTTGCCCGTTCCAAGGTGTAGATACCTTCTGATTTTATTCTTTTCTCTTCTGACGACTAAAGTGATTTTAGAATGCGTTTTGAGTCCTAAAATGCCATAAATGACATGTACCCCTCTTTGTTCAAGTTTCTTAGCCCAATTAATATTGTTCTCTTCATCAAACCGCGCTCTAAGTTCCACTAGAACCGTTACCTGCTTTCCTCTTTCAGCGGCCTCTGCAAGTGCTTTAACGATTTGCGAATCTCCGCTGACTCTATAAAGCGTTTGCTTAATGGCCAGTACGTTGGGATCTCTACTTGACAACTTGATGAAATCTGCAACAATGTCAAATGATTCGTATGGGTGATGCACAAAAATATCATTTTCGCGTATCGATTTAAAAATGTTCTTTTTATCAACAACAGGCACTTTTTTTGGTTTGTATATCGTCTTAGTCAAGTGTGAAACCGTCTTTGGTGCTTTCAGCTTAAAAAGAAACGTCAAATCGAGAATGCCATCGATCTTAAGAACTTGTTGCGTCTCGAGCATCAGAGAATCCTGAAGCACCTTTTGAAGCCAAGTGTCCTCGCAATCTGAAAGTTCAAGGCGAACAGTCTCACCCCATTTTCGAAGTTTTACTGCTTCTTCTATTACCATGAGCAAGTCTTCAGCTTCATCTTCTACGATGTTCAAATCACCATTGCGCGTCGCTCTAAATTTACTGGTTGCCAGAACTTGATGCCCCAAAAACAATTTGTCGATGAATGTTTCTATAACATCCTCAAGAAGGACATAACAGGCTTCTGAATTGCAATTTTCAACTTTTATGAGTCGATCGAGTACGATAGGCACTTGTACTAGTGCCAATTTTTGCTCAAGACCTATAAGCAACTTTACGCCTATATAAAGGGTCTTGTTAGATATAAGTGGAAATCGTCTTGTATAGTCAACAGCCATAGGTGTTAGGACAGGAAAAATTTCAAGATTGAATTTTCGCTCCAGTTGTTCAGTCATATCACTTGAAAACTGATCTTTTCGAATAATGCGCATGCCATTTTTATCAAGCTGTTTCAATAAATCTGTGGTCATTTTGTACTGTATGGAAACGAGATCCCGTACTTTTTGATTAATTTGTATCAATTTTTCAGTTGCCGTGAGGCCAGATGGATCTACTGCCTCATATCCTGAGCTGATTTGATTTTTGATGGCTGCGACACGAACCATATAAAATTCATCCAAATTAGAGGAAAAAATGGCACTGAATTTTAATCGCTCCAGTAAAGGCGCATGTTCATCCTCCATCTCCATCAAGACCCTTCTATTAAATTCCAGCCAGCTTAATTCACGATTAAATAACATCAGGTCACATCCTTAATTTCAGGTTTTATTCCAAAAGTGTTCGCAAAATTGTCTATAGTGAATTCGAAACTCCAGTCTTCAAGGACTGTTTCTTCACTTCGTTTAACCCAAATGATAAACGCCTCTTCAGTAATGTCCGTATCGATGATTTCGATGCGCTGCTGTTTACCTTTATCAAGGGCATCCGCTATGGATAAAATCGATGCCAGTTTAAAAATGCGCATTTGGTCTTCATTAAACACATTGGGGATGCTTGACTCATACAGTTTGTGTTCAGAACTTGAAATCAGTCTACAGATATGTGCGATCATTAGGCATTCTGAATGTTCAACACCCAAAATGTCAAGATTGCTGATTTTTTCAAACGTGGTAATCAGATAATCGCGCATTCGCGTAAATTTTCCAATTTCATGGAGAATGGCAGCTAACCTTAGCAGCATTTCATCACGCTCATGAAAACGATAGGTTGTTTTTAATGCCCGTATGATTTTTAAGGAAGTATTTTCGAGGTGCTTGACATGCGATTCTCCACTTTTATACCGCTTGCTGATTTCATAGGCCAGTGAATAAACATCGTTGTTAAAATGCTTATATTTTGATAGGGCGTATGATTTTTCAACCAGTTCGGCCAAAATGCCATCGCGAAGTGAAACGTTTGGTATCTCTATTGTTTTTGCCTCGGCCAACTCTGTAAACACGTCGTATACGATAATGGAGGCCAAGAACTCATACCAATCAATATTGGCTTTTTCAACCTTACGTCGGAGTCCGAAATCACAGGCTAAAGCTTTATTACAATACTTTTTAACATCATTCATGGATATTTGATTCTTATCGTTGAAAAGCAGCTCTTTGATTTGCTTGGCATCACCACCAATAGCGAGAAAATGATTAAGTTTTTTCGATTTGATGTTAGGCCAGATATGAGATGTTCTTGTTTCAACAAGTTCTTTAAGTACATAGGGATAACTTGTTGTTTTATTTTCAAACTCAAGCAGCATATATTTAAGGGTCTTGATGCCTAGTTTAATTTCATCGTTTTTAATCAGTTTGTTTTGGTGATAAATGCTGACATCGCAACTGCCTGAATTGACTTCAACGATCAATGCACCTTTTCGAATGTCTTTATAATTTTCCATCTTATCACGAATAGACTTGTAGGTGAGAAACTTTTCAATCGTATCTTCAACAACTTCAATTTCGAGTCCGGTTTTCATGCGAATGATCTCAATGATGTTTTTTGAGTTTTCGGCTTCTCTTAATGCACTTGTGGCAAGCGCTTTGTATTCAGTGACACCATAAGTCTCCATCGTCTTTTTAAAGTACTTAAGGGTATCAATTGCTTCTTTAACCGTTTCAAGTTGAATGGCATTTGAAAGAAACACTTCATCTCCAAGCGGAATTTGAACTGAAATGTCTTCAAGCGTCTCCATTTGACCGGCAATAATCTGTACGATTTTCAGTTTGATTGCATTTGATCCTAAATCAATCGCTGCGAATAAATGTTCCATGGAATCCTCTTTCATTTTTTTTCTTTGATCAATTTTTCTGGTTTACACAGATTGTCTTTCTCATTCGCGACTCTACCGCATTTGGTGCATATATATTTGGGTGAATTGACCAACTTTTTGTATTCTTTCAAATCCTCTTTTAAAAAATCTTCCTTAACGCGTTTGCATAAACATTTTGACATTTTAACGCTCCTATTTAATTTATTGTATGCTGATATATATATCCCCATTGAGTGATTTTAACCAAAATAAAAAACATAGATAATGTCGTTAAGACATTATCTATGCACTGTATAAAGAAAAATATGATATCTTTATATATATTTAAAAATAGGTTTTTCTGATTCGGTCACATAAATGTTGATTGTGTGAGGTGCACTTTGCAGTTTGGATGTCAATAATGCTTTGAAAGGGTTTAAAAATAAAAATTCACTTTCAAAATGTCCAACATCGACAATCGCCATATTTGTACCAAGAACCTTTTGTGCCTCATGATATTTTATATCACTGGTGACAAATGCATCCGCTTGTTTATGGATGGCATCTTCAATATAATCTGATGATGCACCACTGGAAATGGCAATCCTACTGAAGGTGATGTTTTCAATCAAGTTGGCATATTTTATCGTGTCCGCTCTGAAAACATCTTTTGTTTTGCGGGTCAGATCATGTAAATTAAGTGGCGTTTCTAAATCGCCTATGATTCCAAAACCATCATGGTCACAAAGAATTTCAACATTTTTAAGACCATATAAATCAGAAATGTGCCTGTTTATACCATACTCGAAAGAATGGTCTAAGTTCGTATGTGCAGCAATAATGGAGATCCCGTTTTCAATTGATTTTAAGAGCAATTTTCCCAACCGGTCATCTGTTGTAATTGTTTTTATGCCACTGAAAATAATTGGGTGGTGCGTGATCAATAAATCGATTTTCTTCTCAATGGCTTCGTTTAGGACCTCTTCTGTTACATCTAGTGATAAAAGGATATTTTTAACTTCCCGGTTTTTCTTGCCCACTAACAAACCTGTATTA
>DMYC01000124.1 GCA_003482695.1 Clostridiales bacterium UBA8960 | reverse complement strand
ATGATCTTATTAAAAACCATTTTGACTATGAGATGAATGGCGGATTTGAGTTTGCCTATCAGTTTCCAGGCGTTAATAAAGTCATGCAAAGCGCTGGGCGCGTCATACGCGGTGAAGAGGACCGTGGGGTTGTCGTCCTTATCGACCAGAGGTATCAAACGCCATATTACAGACGAATATTGCCTTCGGACTGGGGGAAGCAATTTACAAATTTGAATCATATAGAAAGTCAGCTAAAATCTTTCTGGGGAGAGGGTAAATAAAAAAGCGCCAGCATGCGTTTGCTTGAAACGTACAGCTGGCGTTTTGCGGTTTGCTATTTAGATAATCTTAAGATCGCTTCAGCGAAAATATCTGTCATTTTCATTAAGTCGTCAATCTCGATATATTCATCTTTTTGATGCATGGTATCAACTGCACCCGGGAAAAGTGCTCCAAAAGCAACTGCATTAGGAAGTGTTCTTGCGTATGTTCCTCCACCAATGGTGATGGGGTTTGCCTGATCATCTCCCGTTTTTTCCTTGTATACGTCCATCAAGGTTTTGACGAGCGGGTGTGAAGGCGGGAAGAAAAGAGGTTGAGCACATACCCAGTTCGTCATTTCAATCCCAGTGCCCCTAGTTGTGCTATCAAGTGCACTCTTGACTTTACTTTCCTTTAAAGTGATTGGATAGCGAATATTGATGGTCGCCTTGCCATGCGTTTTGTCCATTTCAATCATGCCTAGATTTAAAACGAGCGCATTGTATGCGTCATCGAACCCAACGCCCATCTCTTTTCCGTCATAAGACATGCCGATTCGATTTGATAAAAACCGAATGAAATTGGACTGGTCGCCAATTTGAATGTCGATTAGATCCAGCAAAATTAAAAGTTGGGAAATGGCATTGACGCCTTTGTCCGGTGTACTGCCATGTGCAGACACGCCATGTGCTTTTAGCCATGTAAAGTTATCATCTTTAATGTACTGTATGTTTGCACCGCGTGTTTTGTTAAATGCATCAACGATTTCTCTTATTGGTTTTGTCTCGACGATCTTAGCTTCTGCATAGTCAGGAACCATGTTTGGAGCGTTGCCACCTTTTAGTGAAAGGACTTCTATGCCACCGTCTGGATCGAAGTCTAAAAAATTCATTTCCAAATCGAAAACAATTATGCCCATTTCGCCGTGGATGACTGGAAAATCGGCATCTGGACTAAATGCGACAGTGGGTGTTTCTTCGTGTTTCAAATAATAAGTCATACATTGGCTTCCGCTTTCTTCGTTGGTGCCAACAATTAGCCTTACGCGTTTGTTCGGTTTGAAGCCGCTGTCCCTAAGTGCTTTCATAGCATATAGCGAAGCAACTGCAGGCCCTTTGTTGTCCAGTGTGCCTCTTCCATATAGTTTGCCATCAACCACATCCCCGCTGAAAGGACCATGCGACCAACCTTCACCTTCGGGTACAACATCCAAATGGCATAAAATGCCTAGCATTTCTTTCCCCTCTCCGAATTCGATGTAGCCTGCATAGTTGTCTACATTTTTAGTCTTAAACCCCATGGATTCGCCTAAAGCGAGCATGTGCTCTAAAGAATGCTGCACACCTTCTCCGAAGGGCATGTTTTCAACAGGTTCACTTCTGACGCTATTAATCTGGATCAATTCTTGTAAGGATTTAATCAAATGTGCCGTGTCGTTCTCAATGATTTTGCTGTACATTTATAGAACCTCCCCTAAATAATCTTCCATTACAAATTCTTTTATGAAAGCATCAACCGAATTCTTATGCATGAGTATATCATCCAGTAATAAATAGGCTTTAGCGGATGCTTCGATACTTTTTTCATATTGATGGATAAATGTGTTATAATTTTGCACCGCCAGTAAATTCGTGTTGTCTATGTCCGGAAAGACAAGCAGTGACAAGTCGTAATTTACTAGACGACCCAATATACCTACAAAAGGCAGTTTTGTTATCGTGTCATTTTTAATGTACGACTGAATTTTCAGCATTGCATGATGTCCGCTCAACAATTCTTTTTTTGTGACACTTTCTAAGTTGAGTGACGAAAGGGATACCTGCCAAAGACTTGTCAGTTCGTCAAGTTGCCTTTCGACTGAACACCGAAGTGGATCGGTATTCATGGATTCCCGTGTCCGTTTCCAGTAGTTGAAAAGGCAAAGTGCTTCAAAATCCATTTCTACCCGCTTATGAGAATCGGAATCCGGTCCAAGCTTGCATATGATCGGATGGCAGTGAACATCTAAAATATAGTGGGATACAAAACCCGTTACATAGGCGATGTTAACTGGTGAAGGATTCAAACGCAATTGCTCGATAAGTGTTAAAAACAACTGCACTGGAATATTTTGGTGAATAGCATTACCAAGGTGTTTGTAATTTTTTTTTGTGAAGAAGTTAAATTTATTGATATAATAGAAAAAATCTGGCCCTTGAGCACCGAAATAATAAAGGGGGTCAAATTCAACCGGCCATTTTAAGGCTTGCCCACCGTCCTCTTCGTACTTTTTCTTTGCTTCGATTGCAGCAAAATGATGGCTCCAAAAATCTGGCATAGATCACCTCGTTTTATGACGTGTTTCTTCTATTATACATGCCAAAGAGGCATCTTGTCAGTGTGACTTGTCTTTATCTTGTTAAAAAGATAGAATATAGTTGCAAGTCTTATTTTGTTTTAGCTAAGAAAGGATAAAGAATGTCAAATTATAATATTTCGGATATTAATCAACTCATAGACGATGATGAACTCATCTTTTGCGTACTAAGCAATGTTAAAAAAGGTGTGGAAAAAGACTTTAATAAAGCTGACGTAAAACCGGTCGTCATTAAAAGCGAACTCTTTTTTCAAGTGTCGTTTTTTTATGACCAAAAAGTTAAGCACCAAAACATGTCTGCCATTGATATAAAAATCTTTTTTGAGAAAGTATTAGGCCATTATTTTAAACAGGCGCAGTTTTATACAAAATCATCGGACCAACAGGTTTTATTCAATAAAAAAGGTGAAGGAACAGTCCTTAAAAAACCACCAACACGTTTTAAAGTCGAGCTAAGCCACAATCGACAAAAGCAGTATTTGATTTCTGAAGGGTCGCCTTGTGATTTTATGGAAGCGCTTGGTGTTATGGACAGAGAAGGGCGCGTTTTCAAGAAAATGTACGATAAGTTCAGGCAGTTGAATAAGTATCTTGAATTCGTGGAAGACAGCTTGCCCGCACTTGGAGAAGAAATCACCATTATAGATTTTGGATGTGGTAAAGCCTACTTAACTTTTGCCCTTTATTACTATCTCGTTAAAATGAAGAACCGAAAAGTGAAAATCATAGGACTTGATTTGAAATCAGATGTCATCGAGTTCTGCAACCGAACAGCAGAATCGTTGGGTTATAATGGATTGACTTTCCAACTGGGCGATATTAAAGATTTCGAGTATGCTGAAGGCGTTGACATGGTCGTCTCTTTACATGCTTGCGACACTGCGACGGACGAGGCCATCGCTAAATCCGTAAGGTGGCAAGCG